>DATGFI010000149.1:0-3976 GCA_035309205.1 Planctomycetota bacterium
ATAGGCGTGCTCGGGGTCCATCTTGGACGCCTTAAGGAGCGAGAGCCCCACGACGTCGCCGGGATAGTTCCGGTCCGGGTTGTAGCTGGGGATGGGGAAGGCGAGGCACGCGGCGACTTCGGCATGCCGCTCGAGCTCGATGAGACAACGGGCCCGCATCGTCACCGCCATCACCCGTTCGGACGGCTCGAGGTCCTCGTCAGTCAGGGCCTCGCTGAAGTACCGCTCCGCCTGGGCGAAGAATTCCGGGGCCGCCGCGGGCTCATAGCGCAGGTGCCGCATGCCTTCGGCGTAGTAGTCGCGGCCGCTGTAGAGCGGGTAGGTGCAGGACGCCAGCAGGATCATCGCAGGGGCCGCCGCCAGGCGGAGAACTCCGGGTGGACCAGCTATCGCTCGCATCGAATGCTCCGGATGACGTCGTCAAATACGGCCTTCTGCAGCGGGAAGTTTGTCTTGTTCGTGCCGATGGCCACCATGACCATGGCATCGCCGCGATCGACGGCAGCACCGAGATAGCGCGTGGTCTGATCCTCGTACATGAACATTCGGCACTTCTTGGTGTCCAGCTCGATATCCTCCGACCAGTCGGGAGTGCCCTGCAAATTGTTCTGCATGAAAATGTTCCAGTCGAGGGTGCCGTGGTAGACGACTTTCGCCCAGGCGACGCCTTCCTGTTCTTCCCCGGAAGGGGATTTGGGAAGCGGACCGTGAGCGACGATCTTGGAGGCGTCCGCCGGATCGTTCGCCGGGCTGACTTCCCATTCGTGCGGCAATTTGAATCTCCAGCCGGTGCCCTCATAGCTGGTCGGCCAGTGGGTCTTGGCGTAGTAGCCGCCGCCCACGCAGCCCAGAATCACGATCCACAGGAGGGGCTTGCCGAAATTGACCGGACCTTCGCTCATGCTGTCACCTTATCTAATGATCCCTCGCGGATCGCCCGTCGAATCGTCTTCATCAGTCTACCATAGTACCGGACGTTGTGAAGCGAGAGAAGCTTGGGGCCCAGCATCTCGTCGACGGCGAAGCAGTGCCGAAGGTAGGCCCGGGTATACGATCCGCAGCAAACGCCGTCGCAGTGGGGGTCGAGCGGACGCTCGTCACGCGCGAACTTCGCATTGCGCAAGCGGAGGAGGCCCTCGCTCGTGAAGGCCATCGCCGTGCGGCCCATCCGGGTGGGGAGGATGCAGTCGAACATGTCGACACCCGACCGGACCGCGGCCAGAATATCCCGCGGCATTCCAACCCCCATCAGGTAGCGGGGCTTGGCCTCCGGCAGGAGCGACGTCGTGTAGTCGACCATCTCGTCCATCTGCTGCGCGGGCTCCCCCATCGAGAAGCCGCCCAGCGCGAACCCCGGAGGGTCGGCCTCGGCGATGATCTGGGCCGATTCCTTTCGAAGCTCGGGACTGATGCTGCCCTGGATGATGCCGAAGAGGCTGGTTTTCGTCGACCTCGACCGCCTCCACCAGGCGTGGGTACGGTCGAGTGCCTGGCGGGCCACCTTGGGGTCGAGCGGAAACGGGATGGGCTCGTCGAGGGGCATGCTGATGTCGCTCCCGAGGGCCTCCTGGATCTCGACCACGCGCTCGGGAGTGAATTTGACGGTCGCTCCGTCCAGATGGGACTGGAAGGTAACGCCTTCCTCCGTGATCTTGCGCAGCGGCGCGAGGCTGAAGACCTGGTAGCCGCCGCTGTCGGTCAGGATCGGCCCGTTCCATGCCATGAACTTCTGCAAGCCGCCCATCGCGGCAATCGTCTCCTCGCCGGGCCGCAGCGCCAGGTGGTAGGTGTTGCAGAGAAGGATCTCGATCCCGGCGTCGCGGAGTTCATGGGGCTCGAGGCCTTTCACGGCCGCCTTGGTGCCGCAGGGCATGAACGCGGGCGTCTCGAATGCGCCGTGCGGGGTTTCAACGCGGCCCGCCCGGGCCTTTCCGCAGCTCGCGCTGATGGTGAAGTTCACGCGCGCGGGATTCTATTCGGGCGCGCTTGGCCCCGTCAAGCCGCTATACTCGGATCGTGCGCGCGATGATCGTCGGCGTCCTCCTTCTCATCTCCTGCGCGCCCGCGCAGGAGCCGCCCGGCCTTGCCGCCGGCATCCGCGCCGCCGACATCCGGAGACATCAGGAAGTGCTCGGATCCGAGGAACTCGAAGGGCGTGGACCCGGGTCGGAAGGCTCCCGGAAGGCGTCCGACTATATCGCCGCGCGCCTGAGGGAATGGGGGTACCTGCCGGCTGGAACCGATGGCGGCTGGTTCCAGCCCTTCGGAGAAGCGAAGCGCAACATCGCGGCGCTCCACAAAGGAAGATCCGACGAGTATGTCGTCCTGGGTGCCCATTACGACCATCTGGGGAAGAAGGGGGAGAAGGTGTTTCCCGGGGCGGACGACAATGCGAGCGGTTCCTCGGTCCTGCTGGATGTGGCCGACGGCGTCGGCAAGGCCATGCTCGGTCGCAGCGTGCTCTTCCTGTGGTTCGACGCCGAGGAAAATCATCTGGAGGGGTCGCGCTGGTGGGCGTCGCACCCGACGCTGCCCCTGGAGAAGTGTTTCGCGATGGTGAATATCGATATGATCGGCCGCAACGAGACGGCCAAGGTCTTCTGCGGGGTGCAGAAGACGAAGGCAAAAGAACCTGTTTATCCAAGGCTCGCCTCGGCGCTCAAAGAGGTCGAGGCGGCATACGGTCCTCCTTTCGACTGGACGGAGTTCGATCCCTACATCCAACGGAGCGACCACTGGCCCTTCATGGAGAAGGGAGTTCCCGCGCTTTTCTTCACGGGAGGGATGCATCCGGACTATCACAAGGAGGGGGACCGTCTGGAGAAGATCAATTTCGAGAAGGAGGAGCGGGTGGGGAAGATCGTAGCCTCCTTGCTCGAGAAGGTCGCCAATCGAACGGAGCCGCTGAAATAGAGGTTCCGACGCGGCGTCCGGCATCTCGGCAAAGGAATCGGAGAGGGGGGCGGGATTCGGCGTTGGACGAGGGGCCCCTGGCCTGAAGAATCCTCCGGCGCTGGTTTTCGATAATCACGTCTCGCGGGGCGCCGATCGCTGAAGCCCGCAGAGCTCCGATACCGCGATGGCTGCGCTTCCTCTAAGTCGTCGTCCCCGCAGAATTCAGGAGGATCGGCTTGTTCTTCGCCTTGCTGGCCTTCATGAAGTAGAAGAAGCCGTAGACGCCCCACAGAATCGAGATGCCCAGGGCGATGAACGGTTCCATCTTGCTCATTCCCGCCACCATGAACGGGCCGACAAGGTAAAACACCATGCACAGAAGGTTCGCGATCAGGCCGAAGACGGGCACGACGAAGTGCTTGAATCCGTTGAAGGTTTGGTGTTCCTGGAAGGCGACGATCGCGGTCCAGCACGTCATCATGTACAGGAGGAACGTCCCGAAATTGCTGACGAGCGTCATCACGAGCATACTCTGGGGCAGCTTGAGGGCGGTAGCGTTGGAGAACAGGCCGAAACTGTACCAGAGGTTGTGAGGCAGGCCCTTGATCGTATCGTCAGTCTGAGCGGCGGGGCCACAGTAGTTGAGCGCCACCGAGATGATGCCGATGACGGCCGAAATCGCCGCCAAGGACCAGATCGCCCGGTGCGGGGTCAGCGTCTTGCCGTGGATCATCCCAAAGTGGGAAGGTACCTCCTCGTCCCGGCCCATCGCATAGGTCACGCGGGCGCCGGTCGAGAGGCAGGACAACGTCGTTCCGATGAGCGCGAGGAACACGCTGATGGCCTGAACGAACATGAACCACCAGCCGGCCTTGGGGCTGCCGAAGAGCCAGGTGCCCACGATCTGCATCATGTCGCCGAGGGGTGCCGTCGCCCCGGCAGCCTGCGTCATCGTGTACCCGGAATTGAGGAAGTAGTTGGCCGCGAAATACTCGATGAAGTAGCAGAAAATGCCCTGGATGCCGAGCGACAGCAGTACCGCGATGGGAATGTCGCGCTTGGCATTGCGGGCCTCCTCGCC
>DATGFI010000150.1:0-2385 GCA_035309205.1 Planctomycetota bacterium
AGCGAGCCACTCCGGCCAGCGGGTCTCCTGCGCAAGGTCGTGGATCACGACCGGTTTGCGCGTCCGGAGGACTTCGCCCTCCGGTGCACCGTCGAGGGGAAGTTCACGCGTCGGGGCATCCAAAGGGAAATCCCCCTGCCCCACCAGCAGGCGGACTTTCCGGCGGTCCAGATCGGCCAGGATGATGCCGTGAATGTCGAAGGAGACGACCCTCTTGAGCGCCAAGGCCATCGCGCGGTGCAGGGCTGCCAGCGTCTGCTGAGTCGACAGGGCCTGGACGATCTCGGCCATGGCCTGCGCGTGCTCTCCGACGCACTGCGTACTCCGGTCCGCCTCCGTCATGGAGTCCGTGGCCTCCCTGGTTCTCCCTTTCCGAACGGCCATCCCGGGTGCTTCATTCCAATCGAGATGAAGGGGTCATGAAAGCATCTCGACCGGGGTCGGAGGAAGGGAATCTTGGGGGCTCTAGAACCTGAAGGTGATGCCCGCGTGGACCCCGAAGTCGGGGCTGTTGTCAAAGTGGATCAGGTTCTCGATCAGGCCGAACTCGAACACCGTGCGCTCCACCAGCTCCCATTTCCAGCCGAGCGTGATCTCGTGGGAAGGGTCCGAGAAGGAGCCGAGGTCCTTCGCCACCCCCTGGCTCACCAGGTACTGGACGAGGAGCGACATGCGGGACGCGAAGCGCCACTCCACGGCCCCGAGCCCGGAGTACTGGGTGGGCCGAAGGTGGATGCCCGCCAGGTGCTCGTCCCCGAAGTACCCGAAGGCGACCGAACCGTAGACGTAGAAGTCCCCGACGGCCTTTGACAGGGAGAGAGACAGCTGAGGCTCGACCGGGAGCCGTCCGGACAGCTCCGGACCGTTGTCGAGATTCGCCCGCAGGGTCAAGGCGTAAGCGATGGCCGGCAGATACTCCGTCCCGCACGTGAAGTTGTGCTGCACGGTGAAGAGGAGCGCGTTCGTGAAGGAGCCCTCGTCGCCCGACCCTCGGGATACCGCCGGGTTCCCCTTGTTGTCGGGGATCTCGATCTGGAACTGATTCCTCGGGAAGTTGTGACGCCCCGCGTCGGTGAGGCCAAAGGTCCGGTGGAAGGCATTGATGAAGCGGTCCATGATGCCGCCGAAGCCGCTCCGGTTCTCGAACTCCAGTTCAAGCTCCAGCTCGTCGAGTGCGCCGTAGGCGATCGACACCCGCGAATCCAGCGCTTCGAAGTCCAGGAGCAGGTTCTTCCCGGCGTCGTAGACGAACGTGTTGGTCCAGGTCTCGGTGACGTGCGCCTCCCACTGGCCTTCGGCCAGGGTCGACGGCGTCCGCGGATCGATCCCGAAGCGAAGGGACTGGAACGGCGACTGGGAGCCCAGGCGCAGGGGCCCGTAGCCCACGTTGTTGTAGCAAATCGACGCACCCCGGAATCCGCCGGGCGTCTCGGAAAGCGGGGTGTAGGAGGACCCGTCAACCTCCCGCGCGACTGAGAAAGCCTTCCCTTCCCGGATGCTCAGGACGAGATCCAACTGTTCCCGGAATTGCTTCGCCGGCAAGGCACCCGAAATGCGGATCCATGTAGGCCCGTCGTGACTCCGGAGGTCAATCCGCGGGGTGGCACGGACCTCGTTGGCGCGCACGAGCGAGACATTCCGCTCGACGTCCAGTCTGACCCAGATGAAGCGATTGGCGTGGGCGGTCACGAGCGGCGAAGGAAGGGTGTCGCGCTCGAAGCCTGCGCATGCGGAACACCACCCCGCCACAAAGACGACCACGAGGGGTTTCTGCTCCCTCCTCGCTTCCGCCTGGGCCTCCGCGAGATCTTCCCGCCACACTATGGAATCCTGTGCGGCGGCGCTGCCCGCAGCGGCCACCACGAAGGCCAGTGCCAAGACGATCCGGGACGGCCCTAGGGGGCCCAAGTCAGGCCTCCCTTCCGGCTCGGGAGGACGTCGAAGCCCTCGAGGATCCAGCCCAGGATTCCCCCGGCGACCACGCCGACGTTCATGAAACCCCTGGCCTCGAACTCTGCGGCGCGGTGGGCGGCTCCCGCCTCATGGGCACAACCGCAGACGAAGAGGATCTCCTGATCATGGGACAGTCCCGGCAGGCGGGCCTCGAGCTCTTCGAGGGAGATTTCCCCGACCAGGTGCGTCCCCCGGCAGTCCTTCTCCATATAGGCGCAGACGAGGAGAGCCCGGCCTTGCGCCACCCGCTCATGAGCGTCGCGGGCCGAAACCCGCTTGATTTGATCGACCGGAGTGGCCGTCGCGCAGCCGGCGGCCGGCAGCAGCGCTAAAAGCACCATCAGCTGCTTCAGGGTCAGCCCTTTGGTCAACGCGTTCATCCTCGACTCCCTTCTTCTACTACTGCGGCAGAGAGCAAGGCCCGTGCCATTG
>DATGFI010000151.1:0-4846 GCA_035309205.1 Planctomycetota bacterium
GCGCACGGCGGCTCCGACTGGGAGCCACCCCGTAAATCTCACTCTCCCGCCGAGACCCCGCTGTTCCGCCCGCTCCTGGAGCCAGGACCGGTACTGGCCGTCCCCGACGAAGACAAGTCGGAGATTGAGCCCCTCCCGAACCGCGAGGCCGACCGCATCGACCAGGACATCTGGCGCCTTGTACAGCTGCTCAAGGGTACCGACGGTGATGAGGGTTGCGGGCATCCCTGGTTTTCTCTGGGGCTTGGAGAAGTCGACGAATGCCTCGCGGGGAAGATCCACATCGGAGCAGCCGCGCGAGGGGACTCCCGGAGCGGACGGATATCGACGCTGCAGGGCGGCCTCGGTGACGTAGGCCGCCGCGCTGGCGCCCCGGCACTGTACTCGAAGGCGACGTGCGAACCACCGGCGAAAGAACGGCCGAAGAGGATGGCGGACGGCGCCGGGGGAGAATACATCCCAGGGATCCGAGACGACTTCCACCGCATAGGGGTAATGATTCTCGAGGAGGCGCGGCAAAAGCGCATCCCCGAGGACGGATCCGACGCGGAGAATGACGGCATCGCCGGGAATGAACGCCTCCTGCACCGCGCGGCGCACCTCCCCCCGGCGGAGCAGATACTCCCGGGGACCGACATAGGTCGGAACGGCGGCGAAGCTCACGCCCGGCCCGTCGGCACGAAGCCAGCTGGGCTTGGCCGCCGTGACATCGGCCACCCGCGCCACGACGCGGACACTGTCGAACACATCGCAGTAGCGCTGCCAGAAAGGATACGCGCAGGTCGACGTCGACCAGATGGCGCCGTCGGGCGTCCGCATGTACCGCTGCTCGAGGACGACGAGAACCTTCATAACGCCCCCGGAAGTTGGAGCACAGATCGAACCGGACGACAGGTGAACAGGAGGACCACTCCCACGGAAGTTCCGTACTGGAAGAAGAAGAAGAGGACGTTGTCCGAATCGCACACCAGCCCGAGGATGCAGAGACTTAGGAAGACCGGGAGCAGGAAGACTCTTCCGTCATACCGGCGCAGGCGATAGACGTAGGAGCGGACCCCGCGGACGCACATCGCGAAGAGACCGAATGCGACGGGAACGCTGGCCGGGCCGAAATTGAGCATGCTCTCGCCGGCCAGTCCATAGAGGTTGGAGGCCTTCCCGATCAGCACGGCATCCTCGCCCCAGAGAATCTGGGTGCCTTCCTGGATCTTCGTGGGCGGTCGACCCGGCCACAGCGCCTCCGGGATAAGGAGGGCCAAGGCCCCGACATAGGTCCTTCCCCAGGAGAGTTTGTAATCGGACCCGACGCGGCTCATCCGGTAAAGGAGGAACGCCTGCACGTCGCTCCGAGACAGATCCCAGAGCGCCACCTTCGTCAGGCTGGAGCCGTACTTCGTTTCTTCACCCGCCATCGCTCTCTCGAAGTCCTTCGTGCCGCCATGTTTATACGCCGCATAGACAATCATGAACCCCAAGAGGGCTGGCAGGCCGGCGAACACCATTTTGCGGGTCAAGGGTCTCAAACAGAAGTGCACCACCGCGACGCCCCAGAACATGGACCAGACGATATTGCTTCTCAGGCCCCGCAGGCCTCCGAAGAGGATCAGAAGCCCGAAGTACACCAGGAGGATGGATCCCAGAACCAGCCACGACTGCTTCCCACGCCGCCAAAGCATCAGGGTGACCGTCATCAGCGCGAGCCGCGGGAAGGACTCGGAAATGTTGAAGAGCCAGCCCCAGCCGGTAAAAGAACTCTTCCCGGTATGGGTTTCCTTTTCGAAAAGCTCGATGTAGCCCCGAAGCCCGCCGAAGTGGGAATAGACATACGCCTGCAGGGCCGCAGTCAGCACCAGGAAACCGACCAGAATCACCCATGCATTGTGGTGGATTCGCCAAAGATCCATGGGTTTCCTCGCGCTGCTGCCGACTGGCAGCCGGCAGGCCACCGCGTAGGCGGCGAGTCCCGCGACGTTGACCAGTCCCATCTTCCCCAGCCACTCGCGCCAATCGGGCGGAGGATGGACCCAGGCCATCCAGGCATTGAGGGAAACATGGAGCAAGGGCGCGAGGAAAAAGGCGTGGTAGCCCAAAGCACCGAGAATCCCCACCGGATCCAGCAGATTCATCCGCCCCCGCAACCAGTCCACGAAGTCGATGCCGATGAGAATTCCGCAGGTGAGGACCGGACCGATGAACCAGTGCCGGCAGGCCGGAACGAGCGCGACAAAGGGAAGCAAGATGGCGACCGACATCAGGATCGACAGCATCACGCTCAGGAGGTCGGAACCTTGCCACGTCCCCACAACCTCGGCCAGACGCACCGGAATCCGCCGCGCCGGAAACAGCGGCGCTCCATTGCGGTGATTCCCGTTCCTCTCGTGGAGAGGAAACTTTCTGGGGATCAGCAGGCTCATACGACGACTCCCGGTTCTGCCGCGGCGGAAAGTCGATGGAGGACCTGCCCGACGACCGCGGCATTGGCGACGAGCTGAACGAGGGAGCTCCCCAGCATCGCGAGCGCGGCGCCCGCCAGCCCAAGACGGGGGATCAGCAGGAGGCCCAGTCCGAAGGTCACGGCGATCCCGCTGAGCAGAATGAGCGGCTGAATCCGGAGCCGTCGGCTGGCGATCATGGCATAAGAGAGCGACGAAGCCAAGTAGGCCGCTGCGCCGGCCATCATGATCCATCGAAGGACCGGAGCTTCCCTGGCGTACTCCGAGCCAAAGAGCAGCCGCAAGATCGGGGCTCCCCAGACGGTTCCGACCAAGCAACCCGACGCACCGACGACACCTGCGGCGAGGGCCAGCCGAAGGACCGCGCTGCGGAATCCCCGAACATCGACCGCCGCAAAACGCGCCGCCAGCTCGGCGCTCAGCGAATGGCCCAGCGCATTGATCAGGACGTGGCCCGCGGTCATGAGAGAGACCAGTGTCGCGAAGATCCCGACTGCCGCGATTCCACCCTTCTGCTGGAGAAGCAGCGAGGGCAGGTTGGTATTGAGCGAAAACAGCATCGTGACCGCTCCCAGGGGCGCGGAGAGCAGTGCCAGCCGCCAGAGCATGCGCGTGTCCCAGCCGGGACGCAGCGCGTCTTCCTTCCGCGACCTGAGAAGCTGCGCGCCCCGCGGGAAGTCGTGAAGCAGGAGGACCCCGAGGCCGGCCACGGTCATTGCCCCGATTCCCCAGGAAAGGGTCCCGGTCAGCACAACCCCGCCAGCCAGGGCCGCCAGAGACAGGGGTCCTCGGAGCATCAGGGAGCGGCCCATGAAGTCGTTCCTGCCCCGCTGCTGGAACAGGCCGTAAAGAAGGTCGCTTTGCGACTCCACGGCTTTGAAGAGCCCCAGCCCGATGATGGCCTGGGCGGTGCCCTGTCGATCGTTCATGGCCACGGCAATGACGACGATGGCAAAGATCGCCACGATCGTCGTGATAATCCGCAGACCGACATAGTCTCGCACGCGGAATTCACGGCGGGCATCGGTAGCGGCGATGAATCGGAGTTCCATGTTGGCAAGAAGCATGACCGGTCCTGAGATGGCCAGCCCGAGTGCGAACTGTCCCACCATCCGTGGAGACCCCAGCCGGGCCATTGCCGCTAGCATGCCCCATTGGCAAGCCGCGTAGGTGAGCATGCCTATTAGGGTCCAGGAGAAATTCGCCCGGAATGGAAGCGCCGGCGCGGAAAGATCCGCCGAAGCGCTCGTCTCCAGGCCGTCCGGGACGGTTTCTAAGGATTCCAATTTGTCCTCGCGCACATGTCCTAGGTCCCCGCATTAGCCGTCGCTTCAGGCGGATGATCTGTCCAGACTCCATTCCATCGTGGCGGCGGCGATCGTGGTCGTTTGCCGGGCCTCTTCTACCGCGGGAGTTGCCGCGGACTTCTTCTTAGGCGCTGGCTCCCGGGGTTCTGATTCGACCGGAAGCTGGTCAGACACCTTCGAGGTCGATGCTTCCAAGGATTGTTCGCGCGCAGTGGGTTCGAGGGATCGGGCGTCAAACGAGGGCTCGACGTAGCTCCCCCCCGGGGTCGCCAGGGTTACTCCCTTTGCTTCGAGGTGTTTCGCCTCTTTTCGGATGAACCGGTTGACGTCCAGGACGACCTTGAGCGCTTCCTTCTTTTTCTCAAGATGCTTGTCCTCATTCGCCAGCCCCAGCTGCCGCAGCACGTTCTGGATCTGCTGATTGGACTGAGTCTTTGAGCTCGACAAGGTCTTGAGGGCGCTTTCGAGTGAAGCGACGTATTCCCCCAGTTTGTCCAGCCTCCTTTGGAGGATCGAGTTTTCGCGCTGCAGGGAGCCTGCCGGCGGCTCCGGCTGCTCGCGCTCGGCGACCAGCCTCGCGATCAATTGGCGGACGACGGCCTCCACCTGGCGAAGATCCTCTGCTGCCTCGGGCGACTTCGCCTGCTTGAGCTTCTTGCGAGCCTCGAACAGCCGGTCGATCTGCGCGTTGAGCTCCGGAACGACTTCGCCGACCGGTCCTGGAGCGACCTGGAGAATATGCTGGCCAGCCGAGTTTCTCTCGTCCTCCAGCTCCTTCCGAAGCTTCTCGAGCTCCTCGTCCAGGATCTTGCGGGAGCGCTCGACGTCGCTCTTGGCTCTGGACATCTCCTTGTATTGCTGGAGAAGCTCCTGGAACTCTGCCTGGGATTCCTTCGCGATCTCGGTCGCAGTCTCGTCTGAGACTGCGGCATATCGACTGAGGTGCTTCTCGACAATCGTCTGGACCGACCGATCGATCAGCTCCTGGATCTTCTCCTTGGAAAGGACATGAATGAACCGCTTCCCCTTCTGGACCAGGTGATCCACGCTGATTCGAGTCGACGCCTGTCGAATCAGGCTGGGCAT
>DATGFI010000152.1:0-4950 GCA_035309205.1 Planctomycetota bacterium
CCGCCGAAAAGAGGAAGGCTGGCGTACACGATGTTCATCCTAGCACGGCCGGGGCGGGCAGTGGAGTGGAACGTCCGCATTCCCGGCGCATCGCCTCCCTGGCCTTTCGCGCGGGGGCAATGTTCCAAAGTTCTCCCCGCACCGCGCCCGCCTCGTGCTATATTGAACGGGCCCCCGTGGACGCCATGCGGATCATCCTTCGGGGTCCCGAGAGGCCACGTGGGACGTCTACGCTGCGATGTTTCGGTCCTGAGCTTCAGCGATCTCTTCGTCCATCTCTTCAACAGCTGCAAGAGCGGCGTCCTCACCGTATTCCAGGGGGCGATGAAGAAGAGCTTCTACGTGAACTCGGAGGGTGTCTCGCTCCTGGCCACCACGGGACAAGCCCGGTCGATGGGCGAAATGCTCCTCCGGACCCGGAAGGTCACTCGGGCGCAGCTGGACCAGCTTCTCGACGAGAAGGCCCTGTCGGGCCGCCGGCTCGCGGAGCTCGTGCAGGGACGCAAACTCCTCACCGAGGAGGACGTCCAAGCCGCTAAGCGGGACCACGTGGAAGAGGAGCTTCACGAGGTGTTCACGTGGAAGGACGCGGTGTGCGAATTCGTCGAGGTCCCGCCGCCCCGTATGATCGAGAATTTCTACGCGGGCATCGTCGTCGGCAAGGCAGCGACGGCACTCATGCTGGAGTCGGCGCGACGGTCGGACGAATTGTCCCGAATCATGACCGATCTGGGAGACGAGCAGCTCGTTCCCATCCCGCAGAAAGCCTGGAATGGGGAATCCCTCGAGGATGTCCCGACCGACCTCCTCTACTCCGTTTATCGCGGGATCAATGGAAGGTCCAACCTCTCGGAGGTGGTCCGCTGCTCGCTGTATCCCCGACTGGAGGCGCTGCGAGCGGTCCACGCATTCGTACAGCACCAGTTCATCAGCCTGGTGGATCCCCACAAGGCGACGGAGGCGTACCTTACCGAGCGGCCGGATCCAGATCGTTTTGGTTCGGAAGCCTATGGAGGGCCCCCCCCAAGGGAGTTCGGGATGCGAGACCAGGGCCCCACGGTCGCCCTCCTGGGAGAAATGCTGCTGTACAAGGCTCCCCTGGCGCGGCTCCTGCGGGGGGAAGGATACCTGGTCCGGACCCCGTCCCTGGATTCCGTGCCCCGCGGATTTGAGAAAACCGACCGTGTCAGCGTGGCGATGGTCGATATCGGGGTTCGAAATCTGAGCGCCTATCCCATGGCAGAGCTGCCTTGGGAGGGGCATGGCCGGCGGATTGTCGCGATCGGCCGCGACGCCTCGCTCGGGGCGAAGCGCAAGGCGTTCGAGCAGGGCGCGAATGTCTATGCGGTCATGCCGTTTACCCGGAAAAACATCCTGGGCATCCTCAATGCGGTGCTCGCGCCCGCCAACGACCTGCACCTTCCCTTCTACACCTCGGACATCAGCTGAAGCGGCGGCGCTCGGAACAGACCCCTACCGCTTCGAGCCCTGAACTTTCAGAATCCCCTCCGCCAACGAACGACGGAAAGAATCCATGGCTTCGGGGCTCATGGGATTCTCGGCCTTGCCCTCTCCGGCAATCGCATCGGCGTCCGCCTTTCCGAAGTGGAGCTGGGCGAATAATCCCTCAATCGTCTTCTCGAGCGCGGCGGCTTCCGGCCGGCCTTTCCCCTCCTCGACCGCTCGCCGGGCTGTCTCGAGGTACCGGTGGTCATTGCAGCCCGCCAGGATCCGCTCCCAGGTCGGGGTCGATCTCAAACCACGGGTGGAGGGATAGGTCACCCCAAAATGCGATTCATTGTGAGAGGCCAGGTAGAAGTCACCGTAGGTGCCCCCGCCGTTGTACACCCACTGAAAGAAGCCTTTGACTCCATAATTCTGGCGGGCAAAGAAGAGGTACGAGCCGAGAGTGAAACGGTTGAGACCGGTGTTGTAAAGCCACAGGCGTCGACCCGCCGCCCGGACGAGCTCGGCCTCGCGCGGCCCGTGGAGGCCCGCTCCCCAGGTGTCGATGTCGGCCAACATCTTCTCCTTCAGTGCGGCGTCCGGCCCTCCGAAGACCGCGCTGTCGAAGGCGACGAATCGAAAGCCCGGGGCATTGGTCTGAAGGAGCCGATGCTGGGCCGCGAGTTTCACGGGGTCGCCCCCGGGATGGATCAAGTACTCATCGTCGCTGCAGAAGGCGATTGGAAGCCAGTTCTTCTCCTTGGCATGGATCCTCACCTCGTCAAAATACGCTTTGACGGCTTCCGCGTAGGTTGCGGTGCCCCACCGGCGGGCCTCCTCGGCCGGATCAAAGTCGGGAGCGACCCGGATCCGAAGGCCGGTCTGGATGGCATACCCATTCAGTTCCTGCGTAAATCCCGCCCTCCGCGCCAATTCCATGAAACGGTCCGCCTCCCGGAAATCGACCTCGGCCGAGCCCCGCGTGATCCTGAGAAGGGGGATGCTGATGGCCGGATCCACACTGGTAAGACCGTGCTTCCGGGCATCCTCCAGCAATTCCCTCCACGCCTCCCAATAGCCCTCCGCGTTGGGCTCGAATCCCCAGGAGGAGCCGGCCGGGCTCATGAGGAACATGCCCATCGGGATCGGAATCTCTTCCAGCGGAATCGGCCAGACTCGGAGTCGGACGGGCATGACAATCCGGAGGGACCCTCCAGTCAAGACCAGGTCGCCGGCATACTCCCCTCCCGGAGTGCCCGGAGGAATGGCGAGGGTCACCCAGATGGATCGGGTGACGCCGGGTCGGAGGGAAACCGGACCGGCGCTCACCTCATCGAGGTACTTGGGAGCGATCTCGTAGACGGCGGTATGGTTGAGCGCCTTGTATCGGGCCACCCGGATCCTGGCAGCGATCGCCGGAGAGGCCGGGATCGCCGGACTGCGAAGGCTCAACGCCGCCCCGGTCAGCACTCCCATATCCTTGAGAGGAAGGATGCCGAGGCAGAGGTTGACGATCTCCCCGGGAGCCCCCGCCGCCTCCAGACCGCCCCGACGGGCTTCCGCCGCCGTGGGGACCGAATTCACGGCAACCTCCCGGTCCGGGGAGTGAACGAACGTCACGAACCCCCGGGACTTCTCGGCGTCGCTGGCGGGATAGGGGGGAGGAGCCGGGGGCAACTTCTCGGCATGGTAGAGCTCGAACTGCTCCTTCCTAGCCTGTTCCAGGCCCGAAAGCCACCGAGCGGCATCCGGGTCGCTGGATTTCGGCCAGACCACGACGCCATTCACCATGGCACACCACGGCGAACCGTAGGCATTGAAGTCCAGTTTCAACTGCCGTCCACTCACGGCCGCATCGAAGCGCTGGGGAACGAAGAGCTTCCGGATGTATTTCTCCCAAAGCTGGTCCCCGGGGAGATCCTCCTCATCCTGGAACATGAACTCGTGGACCCGGAAGGTCCTCAGGTCGAAGGACTGGTCGACGACGATCGTTCCATTGGCGGACACGGTCCGATGATGAAAGAAGGGCCCGAAGCCATTTCCAGGCGGGCCCATCATGAGCCAGACGCTGTAGTTTCCATCCGGGAGGTCCACCGAGAAGGTGGCCCGGAGCGGCATGGAGAAGTGCCTGCACAGGTCATCGGGCGGCCGATGCCGCCCCAGCATTTCGTTCATATCGAAATCGCGCGAGAACTGCCCTCCGGGCAGCCACCCAAATCCCTCGGAAGGGTTGTACGCGGTCGCGCTCGTGACCCTGGTGAACCCAGGCATGACGGCGGAATTGACAGGCCCAAAGGCGAACTTCTTGATTCCCGCAACCGAGACTTCGCTGGTCCCCTTCACAAGCCGGGCATTGTCGAGGTAGATCGTCGAGGGAGCAGCGGGATCGTCGCTTGAGAACTGCATCGCGACCATGTTGATCGTCGCCACGTCCACGTTGCCCTGGCCGTTGGAGCGCGGAAGGGATCCGAGCGAGAATGCGAGCCGTCCCGCCCCGGTGCGCAGGCGGAACTCGTAGTTGTGCCGCTTCCACCAATCGCGTCCCTCCTTGTCGACGATGAATCCGCTGGCCGTTACAGGACCGCCTTCGACAAAGACGTCGATCACAAAGCGATCGTATTGCCCCCACTTGCCCACCTGGTTCGAGCCGCCGAAGAAGAAGATGTTCGGGGTGAAGGGTCGGTCGAGGCGGATCTTCCCCGCGAACTTTCCCTGCGTGGAATGTTCCGGGACGTACTGCAGCTTGTCTGCATTCTCAAATGCCTGGTTGGGCGACTCGTAGTCGAAGAGGACCGTCTCCTGGGCGGAAGCCTGAGCGGTGACGACGACCATGGCCGATAGCAGGAAGTGCATCCGAGAGGCTCCTTTGGATAGGTGCCATTCCTATTACCCCTGCAGGGTTCCTTAGGTGCGAAATGAGAACCGGGCCCCGGGGCGGCTATCTGGTGCGTCCGGAGTCGTGAAGGGGCCGCATGGATTCGAAGCCCCTTCGCCCTCCGCCTGCGCAATCCTCGTAACAAGGGTGCTCGGGGGACGTAGATAGGCCGTCGTGGCGTTTGGAATAGGAGTTCATATGCTGATTTTCACCCTGGGGTTCCTGATCATCGCGCTTCTGGCGGCGCTGTTCGGTCTCCACGGCCTCGCCTCTGGCGCGGCGGGTCTGGCCGGCCTCACGTTTGTCCTCGTGTTCTTCGCCGGGGTCGCCATGATCCTCTGGCAGCTATTCGCGAGCAAGCACTCGACTCCTCCCCGTTAGGGCGGGGCGAGGTAGGGGTCCCCGGTGCGGGAAACCCGATTGCTGGAAACCCATCGCCCCTCCCGAAGGAACCGGGTGAACGCCCGCCCTCGAAGGATCCGATCGCAGTTGCCCCGTCCTCCGGAAAGCCAGCCCGAGGCTCTCGCGGGGCCCCCTCCCGAAAATGAAGAAATGAGGGGGGCTCCTTCCGGCTGCCTAGGGTGGAGAAGGAAGTCCTCCCGTAGATCCGCCAGCGGGACTGGCCGGCC
>DATGFI010000153.1:0-9740 GCA_035309205.1 Planctomycetota bacterium
CCCCTGGGGGCGTCCACCACCTATTTCTGGCGAGTCCTGGCGGAGAGCACGAGCGCCACGACGGCCGGCGGAGCGCCGTGGTCCTTCACGACTCACGTCGCTCCGCCGGGCCCCTTCACCTTGATTTCTCCCATGGACGGGGCAACGTCGGCCTCGACGCTCCCGACCTACGCCTGGAATCCTGCGACCGGCGCCGACAGCTACCGGCTGCAGGTTTCGGAGGATTTCAATTTCGCCACCCTGGTGATTGATCAGACGGGGATCACCGCCCTCTCCGTCACGCCTGCGACGGCGCTGCAGCCGGGGACTACCTACTACTGGCGCGTCTTCGCGGTGAACGGCGGAGGCAGCACGATCGCGATACCCGCACCGCTCTCTTTCGGGACGGCCTGAATCCCCTCCGGCGGAAGGCCGGGCCGGAAATCCAGCGCCGTCCGGGCCTTCATTGGGCTATCATGCCTCGTCGAGGTCCCCTCGAGGGCGAAGGAGGGCGCGATGACGGAATTCACGCTGGGGATGAATACCTGCTTTGCGGTGAAGCGCTGGCCGGAGCCGGAGGAGTGGGCGCGGATCATCGCGGAGGACTTCGGCCTCAGGGCGGTGCAGTTCTCCTTTGATTTGATGGATCCTCGCGCCGGGTCGGGGGCCGTGGCCGCCTACATCGACCACACGCGCCACGCCTGCGAACGGCTGGAGCTTTCGATCCACTCCACCTTCACCGGTTTCATTCCCTTCATGGGCAATCTGCTGCTGCACCCGGAACCGTCGTTCCGGGAAGACGCCAAGGCGTGGTTCAAGGCGGCCATCGATGTGACGGCGCGGATGAAGGTGGCTCACACCGGCGGCTATTTCGGCGCCCTGTCGATGAAGGAGGTCGGGGATCCGGTCCGACGGCAGGAGCGGATGGACGGATGGGTCGACGGATTGCGGGAGCTGGCCCAGGAGGCCAGGGACCGCGGCCTTGAATCGCTGCTCGTGGAGCACATGGCCGGATGGCGTGAGCCGCCGACGGGCATCGGCGAGTCGCTGGCGCTGACGGCAATGAAGACCGCCGTCCCCATCCGGATCGCGATCGACCTGGGACACATGGTCGCCAAGGGGCGCGAAGGGGAAGATCTCGATCCCTATGCCTGGCTGAGAAGAGTGAGCCCCAAGGCCGGGGTCTTCCATCTTCAACAGTCGAACGAACGCTATGATCTTCACCAAGCCTTCACTCCGGAGGCGAACAAGACCGGTCGGATCGACCCCAGTCGCGTCATCGCCGCGATCCGGGCCTCCGGTGCGGAGAAGGCGGTGTTGATGTTCGAGATCATCCACGCCTGCGAAGAGGACGAGAAGAAGGTTCTTGCGGATATTCGAAGCAGCGTGGAGCAGTGGCGCGCGGCCTTGAAGCAGTGAGGGCCGGATGCCGGATCACCGTCCCGCCCCGTCCGGCCGGGGTGGACCGCCGACCCGGAGGCAAATCGGATGAGGCAGGTGCCGGGGAAGTCGAAGAAGAACGTCCGCTTCGGCCGCATTCTCGTCCGCTCGGGCCGGGGCTGCGCCGGTTCCGCTCGAAGGATCCGCCGGGGGCCGGGCCGTAGAGGGCCGCTACAGCGGAATGTTGCCGTGCTTGCGCGGAGGGTTCTTGTCGCGCTTCGTCTTGAGGAGTTCCAGCGCCTTGATGAGGCGCCGGCGGGTGTCCGCGGGTTCGATGACGTCGTCGATGTAGCCCTTCTGCGCCGCGATATAGGGGTTGGCGAACTTCGCGCGATACTCCGAAATCAGCCGCGACCGCGTCTTCTTCGGATCCTTCGATTTCTCGATCTCATCCTTAAAGACGATGTTGACCGCGCCTTCAGGCCCCATCACGGCGATCTCTGCCGTCGGCCAGGCGAAGTTCATGTCGCCTCGGATGTGCTTGGAGTTCATGACGTCGTAGGCTCCTCCGTAGGCCTTGCGCGTGATCACCGTGATCTTCGGCACCGTCGCCTCGCAATAGGCATAGAGCAGCTTCGCCCCGCTGCGGATGATGCCCCCGTGCTCCTGCGCCACGCCGGGCAGGAAGCCGGGGACGTCTTCGAAGGTGATGATCGGGATGTTGAAGGAGTCGCAGCAGCGGATGAAGCGCGCGCCCTTGATCGAACTGTCGATGTCCAGGCAGCCTGAGAGCTGCGCGGGCTGCTGCGCGACGATGCCGATCGAGCGGCCATTCAGACGCGCGAAGCCGACGATGATGTTCTTCGCGAAGTCGCGGTGGACCTCGAAGAATTCGCCGTTGTCCACGACCGTGGTGAGGACTTCCTTCATGTCGTAGGGCTTCTGCGCGTTGTCGGGCACGAGGGTATTGAGTTTCCGGTCACGGCGCGTCGGGTCGTCGCCTGTGGGGACCTGCGGGGACTCTTCGAGGTTGTTCTGCGGCAGGTACGACAGGAGGGTCCGCACCTGCTGGAGGCAGTCCGCCTCGTTCTTAGCCGCGAAGTGCGCGACACCGCTCTTCTCGTTGTGCACCGCCGCACCGCCCAGGTCCTCGAACGATACCTGCTCGCGCGTGACTTCTTTGATCACGTTGGGTCCCGTCACGAACATGTAGCTCACGCCCTGTACCATGAAGACGAAGTCCGTGATCGCGGGGGAATAGACCGCACCCCCGGCGCAGGGTCCCAGGATCGCGGAAATCTGCGGAATGACGCCGCTGGCCAGCGTATTGCGCAGAAAGATGTCTGCGTAGCCGCCCAGCGACTCTACGCCTTCCTGGATGCGCGCGCCGCCGGAGTCGTTCAGGCCGATGATGGGAATGCCGAGCTTGAGGCACTGGTCCTGGATCTTGCAGATCTTTCTCGCGTGAGCCAAGCCCAGCGAGCCACCCAGAACGGTGAAGTCCTGGGAGAAGACGCCCACCGGACGGCCGTCGATGCGGCCGAAACCCGTGACGACGCCGTCGCCGGGGAATTTCTTCGATGCCATGCCGAAGTGGGTGGCGTTGTGCTCGACGAACATGTCGATCTCGTCGAATGAGCCTTCGTCGAGGAGGACGGCAAGCCGCTCGCGGGCGGTCATCTTGCCGGCGGCATGCTGGCGGGCGACTTTTTCGGGACCGCCGCCCTCGAGAGCCTTCTTGCGGAGCTTATCCAGCTGTCCCTGGCGGTCTTCGGACATGGGCGACATGATAGCGGAGAGGACTGGGGTCACCAAGAAATTGCGGCCCTACTTCGGGTCCTCGGCGGTGGCCTTCCAGACCTCCAGGGCGCGTGAGGCGACCTCACGGACCTCAAGAGCGATCCACTCCTTGGACTGCGGGTCCGGAACGGAGGTCTTGCCGGTGTCGCCCAGGAGGCCCTCGACATCCTTGATGTATTCGCGGACGTCGATCTGGAGCAGGGCCTGGATTGCGCGGCCGCGCACCATCGCCTCGGGGTCCTTCAGAAGGCCCGCCAGGGCGGGAACGAAGACGGGCCGCACGGGCGAGGCGGCTTCCTTGGGGGGGCGGGCGTGGAGGATTCCCAGCGCTGCGGCGGCGGCGCCTCGGACCGACGCTTCCGGGTCCCTGAGCAGGTCGGCCAGCTGATCGCTGCGGTCGACAGCGCGGGCGCGGCCGAGCTCCCAGGCCGAGATTGTGCGCAGGCGGGCGTCAGGACCGCCGGCCACCGCGGCCAGGACGACGACCGCCTCCGGCGTGGCCAGGGTACCCAGGGCCGCCAGGGCCTTCGTCTTCTCCTCGTCCGAGCCCGACTGGAGGATCGCCTTACAGTCAGCGACGCTCGGCCGGCCGGCGTTCGCCGGTTCGAGCTCCTGGGCACGGGCGAAATCCTCCCTGGCGCCCGCATCGTCCTTCGTCTTCTTTCGCTGAGCTCCCCGTTCCGCGTAGAGAGGGGCAAAGGTGGGCGCCAGCTGCACGGCTTCGGTATAGTCGGAGATCGATGCGGCGGCGTCGCCTTTCCCGGCCAGGGCGCGGGCTCGGGCCAGGTAGGCCCAGAGGAAACCCGCATTCAGTTTCACCGCCGCGGAGCCGTCCCGGATGGCGGCATCCCACTCCTGAAGCTCGACCGCGATCTCGGCACGCTCCGTGAGGACCCAGACCAGGTCCGGTTTCAGGTCCAGCGCCTTGGTGTAGTCCTCGACGGCCGCCCGGTTCTTCCCGCACCTGCGCAGGCAGCGGCCGCGGCTCGCCAACAGCGACGGGTTGGACGGATCGGCGGCGAGGGCGACCGTGTAGTCCGTTGCAGCGCCGGCCCAGTCCTCGCGGCTCTCCCGGAGGTCGCCTCGGTCGGCGTAGAACTCTTTGAGATCGGGACTCAGGGAGAGCCCCTGCTCCAGATCCGCGAGCGCTTCGGCGCGCTGTCCTTTCTCGACCCTGAGACGGCCCCGCTGCGTCAGAGCCCACCCGAAGGCCGGGAACTGGCGGCTCAGACCCGTGCAGGCGGCCAGCGCGGCGTCCAGGCCGCCCAAGCGGCGCTGGATGTCGACCAGGCGCGGTCCGGCGCTCGCGGGGGCCTGGCCCAGGTCCAGCGCCTTGGAGTAGTCGTCGGACCCCGCCTTGAGCTCGCCCAGGTCCCGCTTGATGTCGCCGCGGAGCTCGAGGTAGGCGGCGGTCTTCGGAGCGAGCACGAGGGCCCGCTCGATATCCAACAGTGCGCCGGGAAACTCGCCCTTCCTGTGGCGGAGCAGGGCGCGGCGGGCGAACGTCGTGGGGAACTGGAAGTCCCTCTCGATCGCGCTGGAATAGTCGGCGATGGCTTCCTCGATCTGCCCCTTGCGCAGCCGGATCGCCTCGCGGCACAGATACAGTTCCGCGTCGCGGGGCTCCAGCCTGATCGCTTTCGCGTAGTCGTCGAGCGCGGCCAAGTAGTCGTCCCTCTTGTCGTAGACCGAGGCCCGGGCGCGGTAGGTCTCCACGGCATCCGGGTCCAGATCCAGAGCCCGGGTATAGTCGGCGACGGCCGCGGCCAGGTCCCCTTTGGCGGTGTGGACCACGGCCCGGTTGAAGTAGTGGCTCATTTCCTTGGGCTGGATCTTGACGGCTTCGTTCAAGTCCTTGAGGGCGCTCGTCCAGTCCTTGTTCGACGCAAAGAGCCGCGCCCGCTCGACGAAGGCAGTGACGTCCTTCGGATTGAGTCGTAGGGCCTGGAAGAAATCCGCCTGCGCCCGGACGGGGTCGCCTTTTCGTCCGAAGGCGGTGCCGCGGCAGGTGAAGGCGGCCGAGTTGTCAGGCTTCATCTTGAGGTTCTGGGTGAAGTCGGCGATCGCCAGGTCGAGCTTGCCCGACTGCAGGCGGCATACCCCGCGGTTGTAGAGGGTGGCCGCATCGGTGGGTTCGAGCTGGTAGGCGAGATCAAAATCTGCGGCCGCATCGTCCCAGGCCTTGCGGGACATGTAAACCAAGCCGCGCTCGCGCCAGCTCCAGGGATCCTTGGGAAGCAGATGGACGGCGTGATCGAGATCCGTGAGGGCCTTCTCGAGTTCACCCTTGGCGCGATAGGAACGGCCACGTCGGGCGTAGGCGGCCCCCAGGCCGGGATTGGCGAGGAGGGCGCGGGAATAGCTGTCGATCGAGCCGTCGGTGTCTCCCGAGCTGTACCTCATGTCGCCTTCGAGGACGAGGGGCGACTCCTTCTGGGACTGAGCGGGACTGGCCGCGGCCCAGAGCAGGGCGGCCGCGAAGACGCAATTCATGAGCTGTCCTTTCGGGTACCCGGGAACACGCCTCCCGGCCGAAATTGTAACACATAAAGTATGAGGGTAAGGGCGGGAGGGAAGAAAAATTTTCCTGAACGGATGCCCCGGATGGACCTACATCGCCATGCCGCCGTCGACGCCGAGGACTTGGCCGGTGATGTAGCCTGCCAGGTCGCTCGCGAGGAAGAGCACCGCCCCGGCGATCTCTTTCGCCTCGCCCACGCGCCGCAGCGGAAGGCTGGCCGTCACCGCTTCGATGACCTTGGGGTCCACCTTCGCCGCCATGTCGGTGGCGATGAAGCCGGGCGCCACCGCGTTGACGCAGACTCCGCGCGACCCCAGCTCTCGGGCGGCCGTCTTCGTCAGCGAAATCAGTCCGCCCTTCGAGGCGCTGTAGTTGGCCTGACCCGCGTTGCCCAGGATGCCCGACACGCTGGAAATGTTGATCACCCGGCCGAACTTTGATCGCAGGAGGAACCGGCCGGCCGCCTTTAGGAATAGGAAAGGACCCTTCAGGTTGGTGTCCAGGACCGTGTCCCAGTCCTCCTCCTTCAGGCGCAGGAGGAGGTTGTCTCGGGTGACGCCGGCATTGTTGACCAGGATGTCGAGGCCGCCCATCGCGGCCGCGGCCTTCTCGACCGTCGCCTCGATCTCGGCGGGCTTGGAGACGTCACACCTGATCGCGATGGCTCCATTGCCGATCTCGGCCACCAGCGAATCCAGGAGCTCCAGGTTTGTCGCGACGCAGGTGACCTTCGCTCCCGCACCGGCCAGGGCTCGGGCGATCTCCCGACCGATGCCGCGGCTGGCGCCGGTCACCAGGGCCGCCCGCCCCGTGAGGTCGATCTTCATGATGCGGCTCCCTCGATTGAGACCGTTTCCGCCGTTTCGTCGATCTTGCGCACCAGGCCGGCGAGGACCCTCCCCGGCCCGAACTCGAAATACCTTGCGGCGCCCATCGCTCGGATCGAATCCTCCCAAAGCACCGAGCTGCAGATCTGGGTCGCCAGGGCGGCGCGAATCTCCTCCGGGTCCGTGAGCGGCCGGGCGGAGACGTTGGCGTAGACGGGGATCCGGGGCCTGGAGATCCTGACTGCGTCTAGGTCTTTTTTTATCTTCTCCTGCGCGGACTTCATCACCACGGAGTGATACGCGCCTGCGACTTTGAGCGGAATCGCCCGCTTGGCGCCCAGCTCCTTGGCTTTCGCGACTGCTTTCTCGAGGGCGCCGTTTTCGCCGCTCAGGACGATCTGGCCGGGGGCGTTCAGGTTCGCGATGCCGACGTCGCCCATCCCCTGGCAGGCCTGCTCGCACTTCTGGCGATCCAGGCCGAGGATCGACACCATGCCCGACGGCGTCTTGTCGCAGGCCTCCTGCATGTACTGGCCGCGCTTCTGGAGGAGTTTGACGCCGTCTTCGAAGGTGAGCGAACCCGCGTACACGTGGGCCGTATACTCGCCGAGCGAAAGGCCGGCGGCGGCATCGCCCGGGGGGAGGCCCTTCCGGGCGGCGACCTCCAGACAGGCGATGCCGTGGACGAGCAGGGCGGGCTGGCAGCGGTCCGTGCGGTTGAGTTCCTCGGCGGGTCCCTCGAAGCAAACCTTCGCCAGGTCGAAGCCGAGGATGGCCGAGGCGCGATCGAAGAGCTCCCGGGCTTTCGGGAACGCCGCGGCGAGGTCCTTGCCCATCCCGACGGTCTGGGCGCCCTGGCCGGAGAAGAGGTAGGCGACGCCTACCACCTCAGCACCGCCGTGCCCCAGGTGATGCCGGCGCCCATCGCGCTCATGAGGATGATCTCGCCGCGCTTGATGCGGCCCGCGCGAACGGCCTCGTCGAGCGCGATCGGGATCGACGCGGCCGACGTGTTGCCGTAGTTTTCGATGTTGATGACGATCTTCGACATGGGAAAGCCAAGCCGATCCGCCACCGACTCGATCATGCGCGCGTTCATCTGATGCGGCACGAAGTGGTCGATCTCGGTGATCTTCAGGTCCGTCGCGACCAGGGCGGTCTGGATGATCTCGACGAACTTCGGAACGGCGAACTTATAGACCTCGCGGCCCTTCATGTGCAGGTAGTGGTCCTTGCGCTCGAGACTTTCCGCGGTGAGCGGCTGGTCGGTGCCGCCTCCGGGCGTGATGATGAGATCGGCGGTCCGGCCGTCGCAGCCCATCTTCGAATACAGGATGTCGCTGTCGCCGTCGGACGGACCCAGGACCACGGCGCCGGCGCCGTCGCCGAACAGGATGCAGGTCGTGCGGTCCTTGTAGTCGGTGATCTTCGACAGTTCCTCGGCGCCGATCACGAGGCAGCGCTTGGACTGGCCGCTGGAGATGTAGGCGCGCCCGGAACTGAGCCCGTAGGCGAAACCCGTGCAGGCCGCGACCAGGTCGTAGCAGCCGGCATTCCAGCAGCCCAGGAGACTCTGGACGTAGACCGCCGTGGGCGGCACGATGCGGTCGGGCGAAGAGGTCGCGACGATGATCGTGTCGATCTCTTCCGGGGACACTCGGGCCATCTCGAGGGCCTTCTTCGCGGCGAGGGCGGCGATCTGCGACGTGGGGACCCCGGGGTCGGCCGCGTGCCGCTGCTTGATCCCGGTGCGCTCGACGATCCACTGGTCGTTGGTGTCAACGAGCCTTTCGAGGTCCTTGTTCGTGATGACGCGAGGCGGAGCGTACGAGCCGGTGCCGAGGATCTTGACTCTCATTCTTCGTCCTTCGAACTGCTGAACCACTTGGAGAACCACGCGGAGCTCCAGGAGAGCTTCCGGAGGTCGTCCACGATGTGGTCGTTCAGCTTATCCTTGATGAATGTCGCGGTGAGCTGGATGGCATTGGAGATCGTGCGGGCCCTGGCGCCGCCATGGCATTTGATGACGATGCCGCGGACGCCCAGGACCGGGGCCCCGGCCTGCTCCAGCCGATCGCCCTGAGAGATCTGCTGGATGCGCCCCCGGAGCGCCGTCTCTTCGGGCGAAAGATGGCGGAGGATGTACTCCCGGAAACCTTCCGCCATCTTGAGGGTCAGGTTGCCCGAGAAGCCGTCGCTGACGAGCACGTCGGCCTTCCCGAGGAACATCGGATGGGGTTCGATGTTGCCGACGAATTCGAAGTTGAGCTTGGCCTTCTCGAGGTACGAGTAGACCTCCCGCTGGAGGTCGGTGCCCTTCTTGGCCTCCTCTCCGATGTTGAGGATGCCCACCCGGGGCGTCTTGATCTGGGGGTTCAGGTATTTGACGTAGACCGAGCCCATCACCGCGTACTGGACCAGGTGGACGGGCTTGGCGTTGGGATTCGCACCGGCATCGATGAGTGCGCAGAAACCGCCGTCGACGGGCATCGGGATCGCGATGCCGGGTCGCTTGACTCCTTCCAGGTTTCCCAGGCCGAAGACGGGGACGATGGCGCCCCCGACCAGGGCGCCCGTATTGCCTGCGGAAATGACGGCGTCGGCCTCGCCGCGCTTGACGAGCCGGAGGGAAACGCGGAGCGAAGAATCCGGCTTCCCGCGCAGGGCCTTGGCCGGGTCCTCGTCCATCCCGACGATCTCCCCGGCGTGGACGACCTCGACGTTCTTGGGAAGGTTGGGCCGGGAGACGCGGTCCTTCTGGCCGACGAGGAGGATCCTGGCGCCCGGGACCAAGGCGGCGGCGTCGATCACTCCCGAGACGATGTCGTCGGGCGCATGATCCCCGCCCATACCGTCAATCGCGATTCGCATCGGAGGCCGCCGAGAGGGGAACTACAGCTTCTTCATGTCGACGAACATCTCGCCCTTATAGTAGCCGCACGTGCCGCAGACGCGGTGGGACATCTTGGGCTGGCTGCAGCGGGGGCAAGTGGAGAGGTTCACGACATGGACGTGGTCGTGCGACCGGCGACAGCCGCGCCACGACTTGGCGAGTTTGCGTTTGGGATTCGGCATACTTTCTCCAGGAGAAGCCCCCTCTGCCCCCTGATCGAGGCAGAGATACTAGCCAAGGCAGGGGTCTTTTGCAAGGGAAAATCCGGATTCCGGGCGGCCGGGATCCAGGAGAGGGGGAAGTTCCGGGCGGAGCACGGCCCCCCCCAGTCTGCGGGCTA
>DATGFI010000154.1:0-15202 GCA_035309205.1 Planctomycetota bacterium
CCGACGGCGCGATCTACGTGTGCGACTGGTACAATCTGATCATCCAGCACAACCAGGTCAATTTCCGAGATCCCCGGCGGGACCATGAGCACGGGCGCATCTGGAGAATCACCTGCAAGGGGCGGCCGATGGTCCCCCGCGTGGACCTGCCGAATCTGAAAACGGCGGAGCTCCTGGACCACCTGAAGGACGCCGAACAATGGACCCGGAACCAGGCACGGCGGGTGCTCCACGAGCGGAAATCCGAGGAGGTCGCCGCGGCGCTCCGCACGTGGGTCCCCTCGATCGAGCCGGGCGAGCCCGACGGGGAGCATCATCTTCTGGAGGCGCTCTGGGTCTATCAAACCATCGATCAGGTCGAGCCGGTGCTTCTGGCGCGGCTTCTTCGTGCCAAGGATCCCCGAATTCGGGCGGCCGCGACCGCCGTGCTGGGCGCCTGGCAGGATCGCCTGGAAGACCCCGTCCGCCTCGTGGGGATCCAGGCCGCGGATACCAATCTTCGAGTCCGCCAGGAGGCGGTAATTGCCGCGGAGAGGATCCCCACGGCCGGATCCCTGGGAGCGGCGCTCCAGGCCCTGGAGCACCCCGTCGATCCGGTGCTCGACTTCGAGCTGCGGAAGGCGACCCTTGTGCTGAAGCCGTACTGGTACCCCGCCTTTCTCGCGAACAAGATCAGTTTCGGGGACGATCCGCGCCATCTTTCGTTCGCTCTCTCGTCGGCCAAGATCTCCGACGCAGTGCCCAAACTGCTCGAACTCTATGCCTCCGGGAAAATCGCTCCCGAAAACCGCGCGGACCTTCTGGCCTCCGTCGCGGCTCTCGGAAATGCCGAGCAGCTCTCGACGGTGCTGGGGATCGTCGCTTCGGATGCCCTGGGAACTCCGGGGGAGCGCGCGAAGGTCCTGGACGCGCTGGTGCGGGCGGGACGTGAGCGGAAAGTCGTTCCCGCGGGGGATTTGGGTTCCATCGCCGCCCTCCTCAAGCGGGAAGATGAGCTGGGGCTTTCCGCCCTCCGGGCGGCCGGAGTGTGGAAGATGGAAGCGCTTCGGGCAAGCCTGATCCCCGTGACTCAGGACGAGAACTCCGCTCCTCGGAGGCAGGCGGCGATTTCGTCGCTTGTGGACCTGGGCGGGGCGGCGGGCGCCGACCACTTGGCGGCGCTCTCCGAAGCCGGCCACGCTTATGGGATTCGGCTGGACGCCGTCGCGGGGCTCGCCCTGCTCGACCTGGGGCGGGCGGCCCAACTGGCCGCAAAGCTGTTCCACGACCCTCCCCCTGCGGGCGCCGACCCCGCTCCTGCGATCGGGGCCTTCCTTCACCGGGAGGGCGGCGACGAGACCCTTGCCAAGGCGCTCGCCGGTGCGGCGCCCGCCCCGCAGGTTGCTCTTGCCGGACTTCGGGAGATCAACGCCTACGGCTGGCCGTTCCCCCGCCTCACGGAGGCCTTCCGGTCGGCCTCCCAGCTGGCCCACCATCACCGCGAGCTGACGCCGGAGCTTCAGCGCCACCTGGTGGATCTGGCGAAGTCCGAAGGGGACCCCGCGCGCGGCGAACGCCACTTCCGAAGCGGGGCCTTGGGATGCATGCGCTGCCATGCGATCGTGGGCGCGGGCGGGGCCCTGGGACCGGACCTGGCCGCCATCGGAGCGACGGCCCAGCCGGATTTTCTGGTGGAGCACCTCATCCTTCCCACGAAGAGCGTGAAGGATGGGTTTGCGGCGTACGAGGTGCTCACCAAGGATGGGGACGCCTATAGCGGCATCCGCGTTCGGGAGAATTCTCAGGAAATCGTGCTTCGCGACACGAACAGCGACGAGATCCTGATCCGAAAGAGCCAGATCAAGCGCCAGCGGGACATCCGGACCCTCATGCCGGTGGGATTGGCGGACGTCCTCTCCGACGCGGAGCTGGCGGACCTCGTCCGGTTCCTGATGGAGCTGGGGAAGCCCGGGGCCTTTACCGCAGGGCCCGCCCCGGTCGTCCGGCAATGGAAGTCGCTGGTCGCGCTGCCCGAGTACCTCGCGCTTCTTTCTCCCGAGGCCTTTGGACGGGCGCTCCGGGAGGATTCCCGGTTGAACTGGGCGCGCGCCTACTCGAATGTGGCCGGCGATCTCCCGCTTTCAGAAGTCGCGGTCGGACCGAAATCCTCCTCGGCCGTCCTGCGGGCGGGCCTGCAGGTGGCGGCGCCGGGCAAGTCGACGCTCGCGCTCAGCAGCGTCGAAGGCCTCCGCCTGTGGGTGGACGGAGGCGCCGTGGTCCCCAAGGAGAAACTCGTGCTGGACCTCGACCCGGGCCTCCACTGGGTGGACTTCTGGGTGGACCTAACGAGCCGGAAGAGCCCTTCGCTCCGATGCGAACTCCTGGAGACCGGCTCGGTCGCGGCGAAGGCCTCCTGGGCCCCGAATCGCTAGGCACGCTTTCCGTTCTTCCGGGATCGGGCGTCGTTTCTGAGCCTCATTCCCGCTGGACCGAGCTTGTCCCGGGCCGCTATCCTGGGGGGCATGGCGGAAGCGGCGACCGTGCGGGAGACGGCCCTCATCACCGGGGCCTCCGGCGGGATCGGGGAGGCCCTCTCGAAGATCTTCGCCTCCCGGAACTACGATCTCGTCCTCGCCGCGCGGAGCGGCCAGAAGCTAAGCCGCCTCGCCGCTCAGCTTGCAGAGCAGCACCGGGTTCGCGCCGAACCCGTATCCGTCGACTTGGCCGCTTCGGCCGGGTCCGAGCAGTTGCTCTCCTTCCTCCAAGCCAGGTCCATTCAGGTCGACGTCCTCGTCAACAATGCGGGCTTTGGCGCCTTCGGCCCTTTCGCGGAATCGGACCTCCGCGAGCAGCTGGGCCAGGTACAGGTGAACGTCGTCGCCCTCACCCACCTCACCCGGGAACTCCTACCGGGCATGATCCGGCGCGGCCGGGGCAGAATCCTCAACGTCGCTTCGACCGCTGCCTTCCAGCCGGGCCCCATGATGGCCGTCTATTACGCCACCAAGGCCTACGTGCTTTCCTTTTCGGAAGCACTCTGGAACGAGCTCGACGGAACCGGGGTTACCGTGACCTGCCTTTGTCCGGGTCCGACCCGGACCGATTTCATGGCCAGGGCGAGAATGGGCAACCCTTCCGTGCTCGCGAAGAGCCGAGTGATGATGGACGCCGACGAGGTGGCTCGCCGGGGCTTCGAGGGACTGCAGAAGGGCCGCCGGCTGGTCATCCCGGGCCTCCTGAACAAGATCCTGGCCCACTCGACGCGCCTGGGATCCCGCGGCCTCAGCGCGCGCGTCGTGCGCCGGATCATGAAGGGCATCGACGCCACCCGGGGCGCTCCATGACGACGCCCGGCCACCCGTCCGGGTCGCCTGCGCTTGGCCTGAAGCAGGCCTGGTACGTCGCGTGTTCTTCCCGGGACCTGGAGCGCAGACCGCTGGCCCGCACCGTCCTGGGGCAGCCGATGGTCCTCTTCCGCGGCGGGGACGCCACGCCGACGGCGCTCCTGGATCGCTGCGCCCACCGAAACGTTCCGCTGTCGATCGGGACCCTGATCGACGGTCGGATCGAGTGCCGCTACCACGGCTGGCAGTACGGGACGAGCGGCCGCTGTGAGAAAATCCCGGGGCTGTGCGACGGGTTCGACCGCATCGCGCGAAACGTCCCTCACTTCGCGACTATCGAGGAGAACGGCCTGATCTGGGTATACGGGAGCCCGGATGAAACGCCGTCCACGCGGCCCTTCGCCCTGGCGCCTCTGGACTCGGGCGCGACCGAGGTGCGCCGCGTCGTGAACGTGGAAAGCCCGCTCCACCCGGCTCTTGAGAACGCTCTCGACGTTCCCCACACGGCGGTGCTCCATCACGGTCTCTTTCGAGGCGCCCGCGTCCCGCACCGTATCAAGGCGCGGGTATCCCGAACTGCGCAGGGCGTGCAGGCGGAATATATCGGCGAGCCGCGCCCCGAGGGGCTCGCCGCCAAGCTCCTGGCTCCCGCCGGGGGGGTCGTGACGCACGTCGACCGCTTCATCCTGCCGTCGATCGCCCAGGTCGAGTACCGGCTCGGCGACGAAGCCCATTTCCTGGTGAACTCTCTGTGCACGCCGGTGGACGAATACCTGACACGGATCCATGCGGTGATCGCCTTCCGGTCGCGTCTCCCGGGCTGGATGGTGAAGCTGGCCCTGACGCCGCTGGCCAACCGCATCTTCCGGCAGGATGCGGGCATCCTGCAGGCGCAGTCGAGCTCGCTCCGGAAGTTCGGCGGCGAGCACTACGCCTCGACCGCGATCGATGTCCTGGGGCTTCAGATCGCGCGATTGCTGCGCCATCCCGAGGCGGGGGCGGCGGCGCCCGACGACCATCCCGAGGACTGGTCGCGGGAGATCGAGTTGGAGGTCTGACGCTGCCGTCACTCCACGAGGACTCGATCGTCATCGATCTCCACACGGACTCGCTCATCCAGGCCCGGGCCGTGGGGTACCGGCTGGAGGCTCGCCACCACAACCCGATTCTCGAGCGGCTGGGGTTCTATCACGCGGACCTGCCGCGTCTGCGGGAGGGCGGGGTGACCGGGCAGTTCTTCGGCCTGGTGACCTTCCCGGTTCCCGAGCTTGGCTGCGCTGCAGCCTGCCATCGCCAGATCGAGAGGCTCCGGAGAGTGTCGAAAGAGCAGGGGCTGATCTGGGCGCGTACGGCGGACGACATCCGGCAGGCGAAGCGGGAAAAAAGGCTGGCGGTCTTCACCGGGGTCGAGGGAGGCCACAACCTCGAGGGGAGGATGGAGGCGCTCGAGGGGTTCGCGCGGGCCGGGGTGCGATATTTGGGTCTGGCGCATTTCAGCGCAAACGCCGTCTGCTCGCCCTCGGGCGGGAAGGGGGCGAGCGCCAGGGCGCCGCTCACGGATTTCGGGCGGGCGGTGATCGGGGAGATGAACCGTCTGGGGATGATCGTCGACCTGGCGCACGTGGGGAGAGCGGCGTTTCTCGACGCCTGTGTGCGGTCGTCCCGGCCGGTGATCGTCAGCCACACGGGGATTTCGGCAGCGTATCCGCTCTGGCGGAATGTGGACGACGAGCAGCTGAGGGCGGTGGCGCGTTCAGACGGGGTGGTGGGGATCATCTTCGCGTGGCGGTACCTGGGCGCCCGCCGGCGAGGGGTGGAGATGCTGGCCCCGCATTTCGAACACGTCCGGAGACTGATCGGAACCCGCCACCTCGCGATCGGGAGCGACTTCGACGGCGCGGTCGAGCCCGTGCGCGGCCTGGAGAACGTCTCCCGATTGCCGGAGGTGACCGCGCTCCTTCAGCGGATGAAGTGGAGCGAGCGTGAGATCCGGGAAGTACTGGGGGAAAATGTGCTCAGAATCCTGAGCGCCCACGAATCTCCAAGCCCAGGAAGTAGCTCTTTTCCATTGGAATCCTGAAACGTACATCATACATCATACGTAACATGTACCGAGGAGCCCAGTATGGTCTTTCAACCCATTGGACGTGGAGTTTCGCTGGTGGATTCCGTCGTCAACCAAGTCCAGCATCTGATCGCAGATGGCCATCTGGAGTCCGGAGATCGGCTCCCCAAAGAAGACGAACTCGTGGAGCAGATGGGGGTTAGCCGTACGGTGCTCCGCGAGGCTTTGAGTCGGCTTGAAGCCACGGGGCTGGTGACCATCCAGCGGGGACGTGGCATGTTCGTCGCCGAGGCGAGCGGGGTCAGTTCCTGCGCCCGGCTGATTCGCAATGCGATGACGCTGAGCGGGAAGGATCTGGCGCAGTTCATGGAATTCCGCCGGATCATCGAATGCCAAGCGGCTCGCCGGGCGGCTGAACTTGCGACTCCTGAGGATTTGGCCGAGCTGGAAACCCTATGCCTTGAAATGAACCGGGAGGGGCTGGACTTCCTCGAGTCCGTCCGCCTCGATTTCCAGTTTCATCTCAAGATCGTGAAGATTTCCGGCAATGAACTCATGCAGGGAGCTCTTGCCGTCATCCAGGAATACATCATGGCAACCATGGTGAAGACGACGCCCAATCCTCGCGACTACGACTGGAGCCGCGAGGTCCACATGCGGTTGGTGGAGGCCATCCGGACGGGAGCCCCCGAGATCGCGGAGAAGGCCGCCCGTGATCACATGGATGGCTCTGAAAACAGCCTGATGGAGCGGGAAGGGAAGCGTCAAGGCCGGGTCGAACCGAACCCCTAGGCCGTCGATGAGAAGCGTCTCTGCACGGATCTTCCTGTCGGCGATCACGTTTGCGTGGGCCGGTCCTGGAATCGCCCAGGAGGAGCCCTCCTCGGGATCGGACTTCTTTGAGAAGAAGATCCGTCCCATTCTCGCCGATCGTTGCTACAGCTGCCACGGCGTTCAGGCCAAGAAAGCCAAGGGCGGGCTTCTGCTCGACAGCGCCGACGGTCTTCAGAAGGGCGGCGATTCCGGCCCAGCGGTGCTTGCCGGCGATCCCGGGAAGAGCCTTCTCCTCCAGGCGGTCCGCTACGCCGACCCGGAACTCCGGATGCCACCCAAAAAGGAGGACCGCCTGGGACCCGAACAGGTCGCGCTCCTCGAGACCTGGATCCGCCGCGGAGCGCCGTACCCCCGTCCGGCGAGCTCGGTCCGGAAATCCGCGGACGTGGAATGGGAGGCCCGGAAGAAGTGGCTGTTCGAACCTCCGCCGGACCGGCCGGTCCCCCCGCTGCGGCCGGGTGAAACTCCGATCGACGCGTTCCTCCGGGTGCGGCTCGAGGCCCGCGGGCTTGCCGCATCCCCCCCGGCTGACCGGCGAACGCTGCTCCGACGGGCGACCTACGATCTGACGGGTTTCCCTCCGACGCCCGAGGAGATGGAGGATTTCCTCGCCGATAGTTCGTCGGACGCCTTCGGGAAGGTCGTCGAGCGGCTGCTGGCCTCGCCCCGCTACGGCGAGCGCTGGGGCCGCCACTGGCTCGATCTCGCCCGATACGCGGTCGTCCGCGAAGACGTCGGCGCGAAGAAGAAAGAACCGAGCGAGATCTCCGAAGCCTGGCGCTATCGGGACTGGGTCGTCGGCGCCTTCAATCGGGATCTCCCTTACGACGACTTCCTCATTCATCAGATCGCCGGGGACCTCCTTCCTCCGAAGGAACCTGGCGGCTTGAACGTGGACGGGATCGTCGCCTCGGGGTTCCTCGCGATCGGCGAGTGGGGCATTCAGAACGACAACCCCGAGAAAATGGTCTGGGACACCGCCGACGAAAACATCGACGCCATCGGGCGGACGTTCCTGGGCCTTACGCTTGCCTGCGCGCGCTGCCACGACCACAAGTTCGATCCCGTGACGACGCGGGACTACTACGCCTTGGCCGGGGTCTTCATCAGCACGCATGTCGTCGCCCAGCCCGCCAAGATCGGCGTCCAGACGCCCATGCTCCGCGTCCCTCTCGTGCCCCAGGCCGAGATCGACCGCGCGGACTTTCTGAAGGCCCAGGTCCTCCCGAGGATCTCGGAGGCCGAGAAGCGCCTCGCCACCGCACCGGCTCCGGAGCGCGACGCGCTGCGGTCGGAGATCGAAGGACTCAAACAGAGCCTGCCCTCGATCCCCGTGGCGGTGGCGGCGAGAGAAGGAGGGATTCCGGAGACCGCGTATGCGGGCTTCCACGACGCTCGCGTTCGGATCCGCGGCGAGATCGGCCGGCAGGGGGACGAAGTCCCGCGCGGCTTTCCGGCCGTCTTTTCCGGAAGTGCCGGGGCGCGGATCTCTTCCGGCAGCGGGCGATGGGCGCTGGCCCAGTGGCTCGCGTCGCGCGACCATCCTCTCACGGCGCGGGTCATGGTTAACCGGATCTGGCAGCATCACTTCGGGGAGGGCATCGTCCGCACTCCGAGCAACTTCGGAAAGCTGGGTGAAGCGCCCACGCATCCCGAACTGCTCGACTGGCTGGCCCGCCGCTTTGTCGAGAGCGGCTGGTCCGTGAAGGCGATGCACCGGCTCATCATGCTCTCCGAGGCGTACCGCCGGTCGAGCACGCCGACCCGAGAGGCCCTCGAAAGGGATGCGGATAACCGCCTTCTGGGCCGGATGAATCGTCGCCGGATCGAGGCGGAGGCGTTTCGGGACGCCCTCCTGGCCGTCTCAGGCAGGCTCGACGGCTCGATGGGCGGACCGGCCGATCCGAACCCCGCCAGTCTTCGGCGCATGATCTACCTGCAGATCAGCCGGACGAGCAAGTCTCCCTTCGAAGCGCTCTTCGACGGGGCCGATCCGACGGGCCACACCGATAAACGAACCGTCTCGACGGTGGCGCCCCAGGCGCTCTTCCTGCTCAACCATCCCTTCCTGAGCGAAGCCGCGATGGCGTTAGCTCGCCGGCTTCCCTCGGGGCAGGACGGGGCCGGACGGGTGTCCCATCTCTACGCGCTCCTCTATGGCCGGCCGCCGGTCCGGGAGGAGATCGAGGGCGCCCTGGGGCTCGTCCGGGAGTTCGGCGGCGAAAATAAGGAAGGAGCCTGGGCGGAACTTGCTCGCACGCTGCTGTGCACCAATGAATTCATTGTCGTGGACTGAAGGGAGGCACCGGTGGAAGAGCGACCGACCCTGACCCGGCGGCAGCTGCTCTCGCGGGCGGGCTCGGGTCTTGGGGTGCTGGGCCTGGCAGGCCTCCTGGCGGAGGCGCAGGAGGGGGATCCTCGCCGGTCCAATCCCCTCTCGGTTCGGACGCCGCATCACCCGCCCCGGGCGAAGCGGGTCATCTTTCTCTACATGCCGGGCGGACCTTCCCAGATCGACACCTTCGACCCCAAGCCCCGGACCCTCGCCGACACCGGGAAGCCGCTTCCCTTGACCCAGCTGGGCCTGACCCGAGTCGTCCCGGGGAAGCTTCTCGGATCGCCCTGGAAATTCGAAAAGCGCGGCCAGAGCGGCATCGAAGTGAGCGAACTCTTTCCGCGCTTGGCCGAACAGGTCGATGAGCTTTGCATCCTTCGGTCCATGGTGGCCGACAACATCAGCCACCCTGGAGCCTATCGTCAGATGCATACGGGAGAGGAGACTTCCTCCCGTCCCAGCCTGGGGTCGTGGCTGCTGTACGGGTTGGGGAGCGAGAATCAGAATCTACCGGGCTTCGTGGTGATCAGCCCGCAGGAAACGCAGGGCGCGATGGGCTGGAGTTCGGGCTTTCTGCCGGCGGCCTACCAGGGCACCTATGTCAGTGATCTGGTTCATCCGATCGCCAATCTCGGGGGCGCCCGCCCGGCGGCCGAGCAGCAGAAGTCGCTGGAGCTCCTTCGCCGGCTCAATGGGCGTCACGCCCAGGAGCGGCCCGACGACAGCGGCCTGGAAGCTCGAATCGCCTCGTTTGAACTCGCCTTCCGGATGCAGACCGAGGCGCCGGAAGCCTTCGACGTGGATCGCGAGTCCGAGGCGACGAAACGCCTTTACGGGCTGAATCGGAAAGAAGCCCAAACGTACGGACGGCAATGCCTGATGGCGCGACGGCTCGTCGAGCGAGGCGTGCGGTTCGTCGAAGTCTTCACTCCCGTCAACTGGGACCACCATGAGAAGATCCGCACCGGCCTGCCGGCGAACTGCGCGTCGGTCGACGTGCCGATCGCCGGTCTGCTCCGGGATCTCCGGGCGCGCGGGCTCCTGGACGACACGCTGGTCGTCTGGGGCGGCGAATTCGGTCGGACGCCGACGGCGGAAGGGACGGACGGCCGGGATCACCACCCGCACGGATTCACGATGTGGATGGCCGGAGGCGGCGTGAAAGGCGGGCAGGTGTACGGGTCGACCGACGAATTCGGGTGGGCCGCCCAGGACCCCAAGGTGCACGTTCACGATCTCCACGCAACCATCCTGCACCTGATGGGGATCGACCATGAGAAGCTCACCTATCGGTACGGCGGGCGCGACTATCGACTGACGGATGTTTATGGAAATGTCGTTCGCGCGATCCTGGCCTGACCGGGAAGCGTGAGATCCCGATATCCATCCGCGATGCGATCGATGGCGGAACTCCCCCATTCGGGCCGTTCATCACTCCCGACGCAGTCGCGGCGGCCCTTCGCGGCGTTCAACGGCCTCGGGAGGTCCCCAGGAGAGCGCCCGAAGCTTCAGGAGCAGACCCACAGTCCGGTCCGCCGAAAGAGATCCTCGTGAAATAGCCGGACGCTTTTCTCCGTAGTATTACCGAGGACAGGCAAGCCGGTGCGCCGGGCCGAGGGAGCCGGCTGGGCGACGCGGCGGTCCTCGAGGCGCGGAACGCGCCCCCCTGAGACGTAAGCGATCCCTTCCGGCCGAGGTCGACGGTACATCGCGCGGACTGATCTCCTGCGAAGCCGTCGGTCTGCGGACTCCAGGGGCTTTTGAGGAGCCAATGAAGAAGCTCGCCATCAGGCGTCGCGACCTGTTCCGCGCGGGTTTCCTGCTGGCGTGCAGCCTGGCCTGGCCGGCGCCCCCGGCATGGGGATCGGAAGGGGATAACGATCCCGATGCCGAACTTGCGGCGGCGCGGACCGCAGCCCTGAAGACGTACAAGGATCGGGTCGCTCCGTTCATCAACACCTACTGCATCCGCTGCCACGGCGAGCAGAAGAAGAAAGCCGGGGTGACGTTCGAGTACGCGGTGAAGACTCCGGCCTCATCGACCTTCCGGCCGCTGTGGAAGAAAGCCGTGACGAACATCAATTCCCACGACATGCCGCCAGCGAAGGAGGCGAAACAACCCACCGATCAGGAACGTCGGGTGCTCGCCGACTGGGTGGCGGGGATGAAGTACCTGAGCCCCAAGGATCCCGGCGAGTTCGTCATTCGCCGCTTAAGCAAGATCGAGTACGGCAACACCCTGCACGATCTCTTCGGAGTCGACCCCGCGATCGCCGGCGAGCTTCCGGACGAGGTCCTGGGGGCGGGGTATACGAACTCCGTTTCACCCCTTCTGATGGAGAAGTGCCTGACGGTCGCCAATGAGGTGCTCAGCCGGGTCCTGGCGCCTGCGGGAGCGCGTCCGACCGCCGTCGAACTGCGCCTCTTCGGAAACCCGCCGAGCCAGGAGAAGGATTGCGAGCCGGCAGCGAGGCGGATCGCCCGATCGCTCGCCCGCAGCGCCTACCGCCGCCCACCTTCGGACGCGGAGATCGACGTCTTGATGCGGGTCTTCACGCTGGCGAAGGGGAGCGGGAGATCCTATCCGGAGGCCCTGCGTCTGGTGCTGAAGGCGGTCCTGGTATCGCCGCAGTTTCTCTTCATCACCCCCGAGGATGATGCCGACTTGAGCAAGGACATCGTTCCGCTCGGAGACCACCAGCTCGCCTCGAGGCTTTCCTACCTGCTCTGGGCCACCACGCCCGATGCGGAGCTTTCGGCCCTGGCGGACGCCGGCACTCTCCACGATCCGGCCGTGCTCGCCGCTCAGGCGCGTCGACTGCTTTCGGATCCGCGTTCGCGCGCCCTCTTCGACGGATTTGGTGCGCAGTGGCTTGGCCTCGACAAGCTCGCCGGCAAGACCTTCGACCCCGGAAAGTTCCCGCTGATGACCCCGGCCATGCGCACCTCGATGTACGAGGAGGCCCACCTGCTCTTTGAGAGCATCCTGCACGAGAACCGGAGCTTGAGAACCTTCATCGACTGCGACTATTCGTTCCTGAACGAGACCTTGGCGCCCCTCTACGGGCTCGAGAAGAGCGTCATCGGCCCGGCCATGCGAAAGGTGTCGCTCGGGGACGACAATAGGGGCGGCATTCTGGCGCTGCCCGGCATCCTGGCGATGACCTCCTACCCCAACCGCACGAGTCCGGTGAATCGAGGCGTCTGGGTGCTGGAGCAGGTGTTGGGGGAGCACGTGCCGCCGCCCCCTGCCAATGTCCCATCGCTGGAAAAGCAGGATCCGCACAAGGTCGCCACCCTGACGCTGCGGCAACGCACGGAAATGCACCGCAGCGATCCCACCTGCGCCAGCTGTCACAAGGTCCTCGATCCCATCGGCTTTGGCCTGGAGAACTTCGATGCCATCGGACGGTGGCGGGACCAGGACGATACCGGCGGCGCGATCGACGCCAGCGGGGAACTGCCGGGAAACCGTCGCTTCAGCTCCCCGAAGGAGCTCAAGCGCATCATCGCCTCCCGCCTCGACGATCTGTGCCGCACTCTGGCATCGAAGCTCCTGGCTTACGCGCTTTGCCGTCAGCTGGACGGCTACGACGAGATCGTCGTCGATCAGCTGGCCGCCGCGGTCGCCAAGGACGAATACCGCCTGCAGACGCTCGTGGTCGCCGTCGTGACCAGCTATCCCTTCACTCATCGCCGTGTGAACGAACAAAAGGGGACCAGCCATGCGAAGTGACCTCCTGATCGACCGCCGCACCTGCCTTCGAGGATTCGGCGCCGCGCTCGGCCTGCCCCTCCTGGAAACCATGGGCTGGGCCGACTTCCCCAACGGCGGGACCGCCAAGCCGCCGGTGCGACTGGGCTTCATGTACATGCCCCACGGCGTGATCCCCGAGCAGTTCTGGCCGGCGGATCCGACGACGTTCCTGGCTTCGCCGCCGCCCATTCTGGAGTCCCTTCGCCCGGTCCTGGATCAATGCCTGGTGGTGAAGGGCATCAGCGGCGTGCCCATCGCGCCGCTCAACGGCGCGCCGCACGCGCTCGAGCTGTCGACCTGGCTGACCGCCGCGCTCCCCGACGTGAACCGGCGCGATGTCGTGAATATCGCGATCTCCGCCGATCAGATCGCGGCGAACTACATCGGCGCGTTCACCGCCCTGCCGTCCTTGGAGCTGGCGACCATGCCCCAGACGCACAAGGAGAACCAGGAGGGTTTGAACGAAGCCTACTATTCGCACTGCAGCTACCGTTCGCCGACCCAGCCGCTTCCCGCCGAGACGAATCCGCGCAGCGTCTTCAAGCGGCTGTTCCAGACCCGCGATCAGGATTCCGCGGCCGGTAAGCGCGGCGCGTCGATCGATGCCGACGCCCTCGATCGGAGCATGCTCGATCTGGTGCTCGGAGGCGCCAAGGATCTGCGCGGCAAGCTGAGCCGCGGCGATCAGCACAAGCTCGACGAGTACCTGGATGGGGTACGGGCTCTGGAACGGCGCATCGCCGCCATGGAATTCCGCCGCCTCGAAGCCGCCAAGGAGGCGTCGGGAGGCGCGGGACCCAAGCGCAATCCGAACGACTCCCCGCCGATCGAGGTCAGGATCCCCGACGGCGAGAAGCGAAGCGAGTATATGCAGGTGATGTGCGACCTCACGGTCCTGGCATTCCAGACCGACACCACGCGCGTGAGCACCTACATCGGATCGACACCCAACGGTGTTTCCTATCCGGAGCTCGGGTTCAACGACGAGCACCACTCCCAGACCCATCACAACAACAAGCCGGTGATGGTCGACAAGGTGGCCAAGATCAACGCCTTTAACGTCGCCCAGTTCGCTTACATGGTGAAACGCCTGTACAGTCTGCGCGAGGGCGAGGGGACCCTGCTGGACAACTGCATCATGATGTGGGGCACGGGCCTGGAGGACGGTAACAAGCACTCCCGCGAGAATCTGCCTTTTGTCATCGCCGGCCGTGGAGGCGGCGCCCTTCGGACCGGCCGATACCTGCCCAACAGCAAGGGCAACCAGGGGGATCTCCTGGGTACGATCCTGACCGCGGCGGGCATTCCGCTGGACCGTCCCATCGGCATTGCGACGAAGCTGTTGACCGAGATGATCAGCGCCTAGGACAGGGCTGGCCGTCGCCCCGGGCAGGACACCCCTCGGTGGCCCGGCAGTTCCTTCTCGGACTCCGGCGGGCATGCAAGTCCTCCGGGCTTCATCCGGCGAAGTGCCCGTCGCGCCGGGCTCAGACGCGTCGATCTCCGGGCGGACCGAAGATCCTGCGGAAGAGGCGTCGAATCGTCCCGCGGCCGGGGGCGGGCTCAGAGGTCGGAGGGGCGGCCGTGCGCGTGGACCCGGCCGAGGACTTCAAGTCGCGGACCGCTGAAGCCTTGGAAGGATAGATCCGAAGCAGAGCGGTCAGCCCCATCGTCTCGAGGATGACCTTGACCTTGGGTTGGACATCGAAGAGGACCAGCGCTCCGCCCGCCGCTTGCGCGGATTCGACCATGTTGATCAGGTAGGCGAGGCCGCCCGAATTGATGTACCGCACTTCTGCCATCTGCAGGAGGAAACGACGGTACTGCCGCTTTCGCAGCGCGTCCATCTGAATCTGGAAGTCGCCGACGTTCTTGGCGTCGATGGGTCCGTTGAAGGAAAGGAGCACGCCGTCCTCCAGACCCGGAACGGCCCCGACTTCGATCTTGAATTCCGGAATCGGCATCCCAGTTATGATAGCCGCCGGAGGTCTCGGCGAGACCTTCCTGGAGACGATCCGTGCAAAATTCATCCGCTTGGGCGGAGCAATTATCCCACGCGCTCCGGAGGGTCCCCAGGTCCCGAACAGGAGCCTTCGTGGGAAGGCATTCAGGACTGATTCCCGAAGCCCGGGCAATTGGCCGGGGGAAGATGAAGGACCTTGAAGATCCCCGATTCGTCTAGCGGACGTGGACGAAGCGGCCTCCCACTCCCTCCATCCAGCCTCTCAATTCACCCAGGGCGGGCGCATGGTCCTTTGAGATCTCCCCGAAGAGCACGACGAAGAGGTTCCCTCTCCCATAGTTTCCGGCCAGGAGGGATACCTGTCCCAGCAGGGCCAGCACCTTCGTGGCATCCGACGGCTTCTTCCCAAGGACTGCTTTGGCCATCCGGACCAGGATGCCGAAGCGACCCGCGATATCGAGGTCGACCTTCGTCACGACGTGACGCCCGACCGATCGAGCAGACGCGATGTTGTCCTTCCCAAAAGCCTTGGCAAGCTGCCGGGAGAACTGATCGCGGGCCGATCGTTCGCTCTTGAGCAGCTTGGGAAGCGGGCAGGATTGAATCGAATGGAGCACGTTGTCGTTGGTGAGCTCGAGGGATTCGGCGTGAACTTCCATCTGGGCGGCCGCGGCTCTGGCCAGCGTCTCCGTCGTCGATCGCTGGACGAATGCAACCACGCCTTGGATCCTCGAATCCTTTCCTCCCAAGGCGGGGATTCCGAAAAGTCCGCAGATCTGGTCGAAGAGGTGCTCATCGAAATATCGCAGGAGATCTTCGGGGGTCCGGAAGTTCCTCAGAATCCCTCGGATCACCTGGCTGGACGGGCCTTGGTTGGGCACCCCCGAGCGTCGGCAAATCTCCGCCAGGCTTCCCGGTCCGAAAC
>DATGFI010000155.1:0-5498 GCA_035309205.1 Planctomycetota bacterium
GCGAGGACTACACGCGGGTGGAGACGATTGCCGACCTGGGTGCTCGGATCTCGCGCGCGGCGGGCCTGTCGAGCAACATCGAGCTCGTCGTCCGGCAGGAGAAGCTGGGCGGAAACGGCCCGATCATGGCCAACGCGATGATCGAGGCGGGCTGCGCCGTAACCTATATCGGAAACCTGGGCCGCCCGGCGGTGCATCCCGTCTTTGCGGACATGGCCAAGCGCTGCAAGGCCTGCCACAGCCTGGCCGCTCCGGGCACGACCGACGCCCTGGAGTTCCGCGACGGCAAAGTCATGATGGGGAAGCACCAGGCGCTCAAGGAAGTCACCTACGACCGCATGCTGGAAGTTGTCGGCAAGCCCGGTCTGAAGGCGATCTGGGAGAAGTCGAATCTGATCGCGCTCACGAACTGGACCATGATCCAGGCGCAGACCGACATCTGGAAGCGGCTCCATAAGGACATGTCGGGCGTGAAGGCGCCGGCGGGTGCCATCCTGTTCACCGATCTGGCCGATCCGGAGAAGCGCGCGGAAAAGGAGATCGCGGAGGCAGTCGGATTCCTCAAGAAGTTCCGCTCCTCGCACCGGGTCGTCCTGGGTGTGAATCAGAAGGAGAGCCTGGAGGTCGGGAAGGCCCTGGGAATGGAGTTCGAGCCCGCCGAGATCGAGCAGAACGCGGCCGCTCTTCGCAAGGTCCTGGAGCTCGATGCGGTCGTCATCCATCCGACCAGGAACGCGGCCTGCGCCACCGAGAAGGGCAGCGCGATCTTCGACGGTCCGTACTGCCAGAACCCGAAGCTGACGACCGGCGCCGGCGACAACTTCAACGCCGGCTTCTGCCTTGGCCTCCTGGCGGGCCTGGAACCGGTCGAGATGCTCGCCTCCGGCGTCGCCAATTCGGGCTTCTACGTGCGGAACGGCAAGTCGGCCACGTCGAAGGACCTCATTCGCTTCATCGGCCAGTGGGATCAGCGGTTCGGCGATCCGGCCTTCTGAGCCGGGCGGAGCCCGGCCGCCGGGGCGGCGTCCCCGAAGGGCGGGCCGGCGCCGGACCCCGGGTCCCCCCTGAAAACCCCTCGGCCCCCCGTTGCTTCCGGACCGTCGTCTTCCGCTCAAGGCCTCCAGCGGCCATATTCCCTCATCTCCCCGACGGGAAGCTTCCCGCCGGGGGCTCCGCCTCCTCCGGGGACAGCTCAGCCCCGGTCCCGGAAGGGACGGGCGGGGAAGCGGATCGAATTCGCATGAATGATGCCACTCATCACGGAAAACGTCGTAAATAGTGCACGTCCGGGTACAGGGTGGCGGGTCGGCAGACTCTCCGCTCGGAGTCTTTCCAGGGTCCGGTTCCCGTGACGGACTTGAGGAAAGGGAGGTTCCCATGTTCGAGCACCTCCTGGTCCCGCTGGAAGGGAACGAGTTCGCCGAATCGGTGCTTCCGGTCGTCCGTCGTCTGGACGCGCTGGGGGTGGGCGAAATCACGCTCCTGCGCACCGAGATGCCCGTCGCCGTCGACCAGTATGCGGTGGTCTGCGAGGCGGCTCTGGAGCAGGCCGAGAAGTATCTCCTGAATGTCCGCGGACGGCTGGCCGGAACCAAGGCGCCGATCCGAACCTTGACCCGGGTGGGCCCCGCGGCGTCGACCATCCTGGAGGTCGCCCGGGAGCGGAAGGCCACCCTGATCCTGGCCTCGATCGCTCATCGATCGCGCCTGGTCCGCTTCCTGTTCGGGAACGTGACGGAGCGAGTCGTCCAGCGCAGCCCGGTCCCCGTCCTGGCGGTCCCGCCGTCGTGGACGCATCTCCTGGGCGCGGAGTTGGCGCCGGGCGAGCGCCTGGCGCGGAGCATCCTCGTCCCGCTCGATGGAGGCCGTGCATCCCGGAGCATTTTGCCCCACGCGATCGCGATGGCCGGGGCGACCGGGGCCCGGATCCTGCTCTTGAGCGTGATTGCTCGAGGCAGCGGCGGATCCGGGGATCCGGGGCACGAGGAATTCGAATGCGCAGAGGAGCAGCTCTATCTCGCGGGCGCGGACTGCGCGGCGGCCGGCGTCGAGTTCTCCGTCCTGCTCGATCACGGGGATCCCGTCGAGCGGATCCTGGCGTCGTGCCGGGAGCGGCACGTGGACTGGATCGCCATGGCGACGAGGGGGCGCTCGAGTTTGTCGAGATGGCTCGCGCCCAGCGCGACGCTCCAGGTTCTCCGCGAGACCGCGCAGCCCCTCCTGACGGTCCGAGCGGCGCCCGCCGCGCGCCCGGTCGGCCTCGGGGCCCCGAGCGTCCTGGGGCGACACTGATGGTTCCTTGCTTCACCGTGTATCCGGGGCGGACAGGTCCGGTTCATACACCCTCGGGTGAGGGCCGTCCGCCCCGGGTTTATCCGCCTCGAAAGGGGGAGCCTTGGCCGACTTCTATCAGACGGGGGTGATCAGTACCCTCCATGGGTTTTCGGCAAACAAGCCCGAGCGCATGGAGAACGAGCTCAAACGCTTCCAGCGGCGCCAGCCGATCACGCTCCTCCTTCCCAGCCTCTGGTCGGAATTCGAGGGGCCGGCGATGCCCCGCATCGTCGAGTCGCTCAAGACCGTGAAGTACCTGAAGCAGATCGTCCTCGTGCTGGACCGCGCCGACCCGGACCAGTTCAAGCGGGCGCGGGCCTTCTTCAACGGCTTCGAGATGCCCGTCCGCATCCTCTGGAACGACAGTCCCCGCATCGCCGAGCTCTATTCGCTCCTGGCTCGGAACAACATCATCACCGGGCCTGCGGGGAAGGGCCGCTCGGTCTGGATGGGCATGGGCTACATCCTGGCGGAAGGCCGGAGCTATGCCATCGCGCTCCACGACTGCGACATCCTGACCTACTCGAAGGACCTGCTGGCGCGGCTCTGCTATCCGGTGGCCAACACGAGCATGTCCTACGAGTTCGCCAAGGGGTACTACGCCCGGGTCAGCGACCGCTTTAACGGACGGGTTACCCGGCTGTTCATGACCCCCCTGGTCCGCACGCTCGAGAAGATGGCCGGCTACGTTCCCTTCCTGGTGTTTCTCGACAGCTTCCGCTATCCCCTGGCCGGCGAATTCGCGATGACGACGGATCTGGCGCGCATCGTCCAGATTCCCAGCGACTGGGGCCTCGAGGTCGGAATGCTCTCCGAGGTGTTCCGCAACTGCGCCCCGCGGCGCATCTGCGAGGTGGATCTATGCGAGACCTACGACCACAAGCACCAGGACCTGTCGAGGGACAACACCGAGGCGGGGCTGAACCGGATGGCGATCGACATCGCCAAGCACCTGTTCCGGACCCTGGCGTCGGAAGGAGTCTCGATCTCCGACGGATTCTTCAAGACCGTGAAGGCCGCCTACCTGCGCGAGGCGCAGGACGCGATCCGGAAGTACAACGACGATGCAGCCTTCAACGGGCTGGCCTTCGACCGCCACGCCGAGGGCACCGCGGCGGAGATCTTCGCCAAGTCGATCGAGATCGCCGCCAAGACGGTGCTCGAGGATCCGCTGGGCTCTCCGCTGATTCCGAGCTGGAACCGAGTCATGAGCGCGGTGCCGGAGTTCCTCGACATGCTCCACGATGCCGTGGAGGCCGACAACAAGTAGGCTTCGATTTCGGGGCGAAAACGTCCGCCTGGGGGTTATAGTTGCAAGTAGAGACCGGCAGGCCTTCACCCGTCTCGGGGAAGCCGTTCACCCGGCCTCGTGGCACTTCGGTCGGCGTTTCGCCGTTCTTCCTTCCATCGGGCTCCCGCATCCCCCCTGGGGACATTCTCTTGCTCCGGAACACAAGAGCGGCGGCTTGGGAAAAGGATTGTCTCAAGGGATCCGGATCTCACGGTCCGGAGGTCCCGAGGAGGTCCAGCGGATGAGCGTGAAGGAATCCACGGTCTTGTTCGGAATCGCGGATCTGGAATCGAGTCGGCTCCTGCGGGAGCGCCTTCGCCGGGAACAGCTGCGCATCCTGGCCTCGAACAACACGGGCGAATTCCTCGAGCTGGCCCGTCGCGCCGTCCCGGATGTCATCATCCTGGATGACACGCTCGAATCCCTCGGCGGAGAAATGCTGATCCGGCTCCTCCGCCAGCCCTGCCCGACAGCCCGCATCATCCTCCTTCTGCCGCCGGGCTCCCACCCGGATCAGGGGAATCTCCGCCACCTGGGGCCCGTCTGCAGCCTTGTCTCGCCGGTGGCGGATATGGATCTGGCCAAAGTCGTCGCGCTGGCTCTTCAGGATCAGGGCGGTTTGGCCTCGCCCCGGCCCCCGGTCGTTCTCTGCGTGGACGACGACCGCCTCTTCCTGAAGAGCCTCGCGCGGATCCTTCGGCAGCGCGACGTGGTCGTGGTTTCCTATGACGATCCGGAGGAAGCCCGCGAGGCCATTCCCGTCCACGCTCCGGCGCTGGCGTTCGTCGACGTGCTGATGCCGGGCATGAACGGGCTGGACCTGGTTTCGGAGCTGCGAGAGGAGTACGGCGAGGCTCTCCCGGTCGTGCTCCTCAGCGCCAAAAGCTCGGATGATGAGATTTTTAGAGGTATGCGCGCGGGTGCAAAAGGCTACGTCACGAAACCGTGCGACGCAACTCGAATACTTCAGATCACCGACGAGGTGCTGGGGATAGGTGTCCGCCCGCGGAGCGCGCTGCCGAAGCAATTCCCGTGAGGAGGCGCGGATGATGATCCAGGAGCGAGCCAAGAAAGTGACGGGGAAGCAGCCCCCGCGGGCTCCGACGGTGATGATCGTCGACGACCAGCCCGAAATCCTGGTTTCCCTTCGACGGGTCTTCCGCGACGAACGGTACGAACTGGTCACTTTTTCATCCCCGATGGAAGCTCTGGAATGGATGCGGACGCATCCGGTCGACCTGGTCATCGCCGATGAGCGGATGCCGGACATGCGGGGCTCGGATCTTCTGGAAAAGATCCGGGAGAACTCCCCCCGGACGATCCGGGTCATCCTGACCGGCTATCCCGGCAGCGCGACGGTCGGCTACGGCCTGGCTCACGGGATCGACTGGCTGATCAGCAAGCCCTGGAACGACGACGCCCTGCGGATCACGCTCCGGCAGCTCCTGGAGGACGGGGTGAACCGTCCCCCGGCGTCCGCGGCTCCGGAGTCTTCGTTCGAGGAGCCGGACCTGGCCGAGTTCTGCGAACGGGTGCCGGTGGCGCTCCACTGCCTCGGACCCGACGGTGTCGTCCGCTGGGTCAACCGGGCGGAGCTGGACCTCCTGGGCTATTCCCGGGACGAGCTCGTGGGCCGGCCCGTGGCGCGGATCCACGCCGATCCGGCGTCGATCCGCGAGGTTCTCGAGCGCCTCGAGCGGCGGGAAGCCGTCCGTCACTGTCCGGTGCGGCTCCTCCGAAAGGACGGCCGCACGCTCGACGCGCTCCTGGACGCGGACCCTCACTGGAGCGGAGGCCGCCTGGAGTACGCGCGCTGCGTGACGCGGCCCGTCGAGGAGCCGGTCGGGAAAAGCGTCCCGCACCGCTCCGAGGA
>DATGFI010000156.1:0-2492 GCA_035309205.1 Planctomycetota bacterium
TTCCCTTCCTGAAGAGACGGCCGATTCCCCACCCTCCCAGGAATCTCCAAGGATCGGGGAGTCGGTCGCGGGACTCCTGGTACTCATCGCCCGGGTTTCCCTTTCTCCGGTACCTCCCTGGAGGGACTGGGTGGTGATTGGATCGCTCTGCTGGATCGCCTTTTCCATCGCACGTACGCGCGCGGTTCGGGGAACGGCTCTAGCCGCAGGAGGGGCGTATTTGCTCGGGCTCTACATCCTGGGTCAGTGGCACGCCGTCCTTTCCATCTGGATGAGCTCGCCATGATCCTCGGATGCCTTGCTCTTGCGATCGCGACGGCCGCATCCCTCCTGGGAGCAGCGGCCCTCTGACGGCCGCTCCGGACGGGGGAGACCTGGACGGATGGGGTGCTCTTCCTCGTCATTCGACTCTGTCTCGTGTCTATCGTCGTCCTGGCTGCAGGAGCCCTTCACGGCCTCCGGATGGAGCCTCTCGTGACTGTCGCCATCCTTGCTCTGGGAGGTTTGTTGGCCCTGGGAGAACACCGCAGGCTCCTTCCCCTGCGCCGGCCCGCTCCGGGGCCGGTCCTAGGTGCGCTGCTCGTGCTCATCGGACTGCGTCTTCTTCTTCAGGTGTGGCTCTTCAGTCCTCATCAGGGGGACGCGACCGCCTATCATCTGCCCAAGATCGCGGAATGGATCCAGGCGGGGCGTTTCACCCGGGAGATGGGACTCCACCCCCATGTCACCTTCCCGGCGGGATTCGAGCTCATCGAAACCTGGTGGGTCGTCTTTCTCCATCACGATGTTCTGATCGAGATGGCCGGGGTCGAATTCCTAGTGCTGGGATTCGCCTCGACAGGCGCTCTTGCAAAGTACGTGGGCCTCTCGGATCGCATGGCCTGCCTTGCAGGGACGATCTTCATCCTGTCCCCCGCATTCCACTTTGGAGCCACGGCTTGCCTCAATGACACGGCGGCCTCGGCGGCCGTCCTGTCGGTGGCCGCCCTGATCGTCGGAAGGACCTCGGACTGGTGCTGGATCGCCGCGGCGGGCTTGGGATTGGGGATCAAACCGACTTGCGGCCTAGCGATGCCGGGGATGCTCCTTTTGCGATGCCTGATCCCCCGAGGGCGCCCGAGCCTTTCAGCTTCCTGGACGGGGCCCGCTGCGGCGGGAATGGGGTTGCTCTTGGGGGCCTGGTGGTACGCCCGGAACGTCCTTTGGTTCGGGAATCCGGTCTATCCAGCTGGGTCCAGCGCCCTGGACAACCCCGTCGCCGTCCAGCTGGGACCTGATCTTCTTTCGTTCTGGCACAGTCTTCGTAGTTTCGTCAATGAGCGGATCTCAGACCGTGGAGTGATCCTCGGGGCCAATGTGGATAGAGCCGCCGGCTGGGGAGCCCCAGCCTATTCTCTTGGGCTGATCGCGCTGCCTTGGGCGATGCGCCTCGAATCCCGTTTTCGGATCCTCGTCGCATCCTTCGGGATGTCTTTCGTGCTCTCCCTGCTGTTCATCCGGAGCGACGCCTGGTTCATGAAGTACCTGTCCTATGCGGCTGCGATTCCCTCCTTGGCGGTTGCCTGGGCCTGGATCGAGGCGCCCCAGGTCCGCTGGGTCGCCGCAGTAGGGCTCGGCGTTTCGTTGGCGGCGACCGCAATTCCCTATGACCTTCCCTGGAGGGACCTGAGAGCCCTGGCCTCTCAGAGCTGGGTCGAGCGCTCAGTCCTGAACCTTTCCCCCCACCCCGAGGGGGATGACGCCATGGGATGCATGGGCGATTTCAAGACGCCCTCCTATCTCCTCTACCGTCCGGATTTTTCCTGCCGTGTGGTATATCTCAGGGCCGAAAACTCAAACCAGGTGCTTGAGACGATGCGGAGCAACCGGTTGAAGACCCTCTATGCGACGCGAAACTCCGTGCAAGTCAGCATGGTGCTTCAGAGCGCCCTCGCCCAGGATCTGCTGATGGAAATGGGCGGATCTTTCTATCGACTTCGATGACCGCCATGGACAAGCAGGCATCCCGGACAGACTCAGCCGGATTCCGGTCTGGATCCCTGGACTGTGGGATGACAATCTTCCTCGTCCTCGCGGCAGTCGGGTCGCTTTCCATCGGTGCGGCAAGGCTGCTGGGACTTCAATGTTCGGCGTGCATGGGCGGGGCTCTGTCAGCAGCGCTTCCGTGGCTCGGCTTCGTGTTCTACGGAATGCTGGCCTCCGTCGCCTTCCGGCGACCGGACTCGCCGTTCCTGCGATACGCCGCCGGACTCACCATCTTCATCCATGCACTGCTGGTGACGGACATGGTGCTGACAAACCGCCTCTGCATCGGCTGCCTGGGGATTGCTGCCCTGGCGGCTGGCTCGGCCACGTGCCTGGCTCTAAAGGAGCGCCGCGAAATCGGTCCCTTGCTCGCTGCGGTGATCTGCGGCTCTAGCGTAGGATTCCTGGCGAGCTATGACCGGATCGATGAGGCGCTAACCCGTCTCGTCTGGCCGGCGCGGCTCCTG
>DATGFI010000157.1:0-2329 GCA_035309205.1 Planctomycetota bacterium
CGTGGGCCAGCTTCGGCGAAACTTCGATGCTCACGAAGCCGTCGGCGCCCTTGGTGGAATCGTAGATGGGACGGAAGAAGTCCGCGGCCCGGCCGACGTCGCTGATGGCCAGGTGCTCGTAGATGGCGACGGCGTCCATTCCCTGCTTGCCCAGGGTGCGGATCTCTTCATCGTAATCCGCGGAACCGTTGATGGCTTTCTCGAAAATGGCCGGGTTGGACGTCACCCCGCGCACGCTGTCTCTTTCGATCAGCCGCTGCATCTCGCCGCCGGAGACCAGCATGTTGCGACGGATCAGGTCCAGCCAGACGCTCTGCCCGAGCGGGGCCAGCTGGGCGAGAGGATTGTTGGAGCTCATAGCAGTTCCCTCTTCTTCGGTTCGACGGGAGACAGGCTATCATCCGCGACGCGGAAAGACAAGCCGACCACTCCCTCAACCCCTTATAATGATCCGTGTCCCTCGCGATCGTTGCTGAAATAGAGGAGCCGCCCCGAGAATGGACCCTGCTCCCGACGGCCTAGAACCCCTCTACCGCCACCGCTTCGACGAGGCCAGCCGGGAGGCCAAGCAGCGGCTCTGGAAGATCCTGGTCGAGTCGTTCTTCCAGAAATACGTGAAGCCCGACGCCGTGGTGCTCGACCTGGGCTGCGGCTTTGGCGAATTCCTCAATCATGTCCGCTGCGCCCGGCGCGTGGGGGTCGACCTTAGCCTCGAAGCCACCCGGTACCTGTCACCGGGCATCGAGTTCCATCCGGGGGACGTCTCGACGCTCTCGATGCTGCCCGACGCGACGGTCGACCTCGTCTTCAGCAGCAATCTCCTGGAGCATCTCCCGTCGAAGGAGGCGGCCGAACAGATGCTGCGCGAGGCCCGGCGCGTGCTCAAGCGGGGGGGCGAGCTGGTCCTTCTGGGGCCGAACCTCCGCCTCCTGACGGGAGCCTACTGGGATTTCTGGGACCATCGGCTTCCGATTACCGACCGCTCCCTGTCCGAAGCCCTCGGCAGCCTGGGTTTCAGCATCGTGGAGCAGCACGCTCGCTTCCTTCCCTATACCACGCGCTCTGCCCTGCCCCAGGCCGGCTGGCTCGTCCGACTCTACCTGCACCTGCCCCTGGCGTGGTGGTTCTTTGGTCGGCAGTTCCTCCTGCGCGCCAAGAAGCCATGACGTCGCCCTGCATCAGCGTCATTCTTCCCGTCTACAACGAGGAGGGAAACATTGCGGCCTGCCTGCGGGGTCTGGCCCGGGCCTTGGAGAATCTCGAGCACGAGATTCTCGTCTGCTATGACTTCGACGGGGATACGACCTTGCCGGCCATCGCCTCGATGAAGGACCGGCCTTCAGGGCTGAAACTGGTGCGGAACTCGCTGGGCAGAGGCCCCGCGTTCGCCCTCCGCGCCGGGTTGCAAGCCGCACGCGGCGACGTCCTGGTGACGACGATGGCCGACCTCTCCGACCCCCCCGAGCTGATCCCGGTAATGGCTCGGAAGGTCCGGGAGGAAGGGGCCGACGTGGTGAGCGGTTCCCGCTACATGAAGGGCGGGTCGCAGTCCGGGGGGCCGCCGCTGAAAGTCCTGCTTTCCCGCGCCGCGGGCCTCTCCCTGCGCTGGATCGCCGGCCTGGGCACCCACGATGCCACGACCAACTTCCGAGCCTACAGCCGCCGCCTGATCCAGAACGTCCCGATCCAGAGCCGCCACGGCATGGAGCTCGCGCTCGAACTGACCGTAAAGGCCCACCGTCGCGGCTTCAAGGTGGATGAAGTTCCCAGCAGCTGGAAGGACCGGTCCGCGGGGGAGAGCCGCTTCAGGCTGGGGGAATGGCTGCCGCGCTACCTGCGCTGGTATTTCCTGGCCATGGGCGCTCCGATCTTCGTCTGGGGACTGCTCCTGGCTGCTTTCATCGCCGCGCTGCGGTTTTCGCTGCGTCACGCGCCCCCGATCCCATTCTGGCCGGACGAATGGGGCTACGTCCCGCTTCTCACCGGGAAGCAGTCGCTCTCGTTCCGCTGGCTGCTCGCATTCCACAACGAGCATCGCATCCCGCTGCCCAAACTGATCTGGTGGGCCGTGGGACGGATGAGCGCCGTCGACGGCCGCTGGGGTGTCGCGCTCAATGTCAGCCTTCTGGCGGCCTCCGGCGCAGTCCTGATCTCGGCAATCCGAAGGACGCGGGGGCGGACCCTCTGGACGGATGCCTTTCTCCCGCTTCTCCTCCTGCATTGGGGGCACGAAGAGAACATGACCTGGCCTTTCCAGGTGGGGTTCATCCTGGACGTCTTCCTGCTCGCTCTGGTGATCTCCGCCCTCCTGGACCTCCGGCGCCAGCCT
>DATGFI010000158.1:0-2038 GCA_035309205.1 Planctomycetota bacterium
TCCCTCCGGCCGGCGTGCCCCGCCGTGCCCGCATCGCCGCAAAATCACGGGCCAGGTTGCTCCGGTGGGCCGTGATGATCATGGCGCAGGCCACGGCCAGGATCGCCACGACGCGGACGTCGTGCCGGAACCACCAGCTCGAAGGCGGCAGGCAGGCGAACATGAACATTCCGGCCGGAACGCTCATTCTCGCGACGAGGTACCCCACGACGGCGGCGGCGGCCAGAGGGACCGCAAGGCGGTAGTCGAACATGAGGACGGCGCCCAGACCCGTCGACACCCCCTTCCCGCCGCGGAAGCCCAACTGGGCGGGCCAGAGATGCCCCGCGAGGGCTCCGAGGATCGCCGCGCCAGTCGCCAGCGGGTCGTTCTGGCTGAGGACCCGGGCCAGGAGGACGGCCAGCACGCCCTTGGCCAGGTCCCCGAAGAAGGTGATGAAGAAGCCGGTCTTCCCCAGGATCCGGCCGACGTTCCGCGCCCCGATGTTGCCGCTTTCCACCGAGCGGATGTCCTTGCCCGTCCGGAATTTGACCAGGTAAAAGCCAGTGGCCAGGCAGCCCAGCACGTAGGCGACGGTCGCGCAGAGCGCCGCGCGGACTCCGTCTCCCGGAGGCCGGGACCGGAACCAGTCCGCGAGAGGAGCCGAGGTCAGGTTCCCCAGGGCCGCGAGTTCGAGCATGAGAGGACGCTCCGCTGGACCACCGCCGGGCAACGCAAGTCGCCTGCCAGAGCTGAAGGATGTCGCGGGGAGGGGTCCCTGTGCACGAGTCCTCTCACCTCCCTCCACCCCCACCGGCGGCCTCCGATCCTATCCGGCGGAGGGCCGGAAGGTCAAAGAATCGGCCGCGGCCGCCACCAACGACAAAGCCCCGTCTCCGCAGGGAGACGGGGCTTTGCGGGAATTGGTGAGGCTCGTTACGCCGGGAACTTCCAGGGCTCGCGGAACGTGGCCGTGTTCAGGATCTTCATGGCCTCATCGTCCCCGAGGACCTTCTCCTCCTTGGGGTCCCACTTGATCTTGCGCTTGAGCTTCTCGGACAGGTAGCCGAGATGGCCCGGGGTGATGGAATGATGCGAGACTTCGATGGGGCAGATCGTCGGCTTGCGCGACTTCACGCAATCGATGAAGTTCTGCTGGTGGTGCCGGCTGTTGTAGAGCTTCACGGGGCCCGGCTCGAAGTCGGGCTTGAGCCATTCGGGATTGCTCGCCTCGATCTTGCCGCGGTTGGAGATCACCCAGCCGTTCTCGCCGATCCACTTGCAGCCGTGCTTCACGAAGTTGTCGCTGCAGATCGACACCTTGATGTCCTTGGCGTACTTGCTGATGACCTTGTAGTGATACGGCGCGTCGAAGACCGTCTTGTCCTCCGGCCAGGCCCATTCCTGCGCCTCGATCTCCAGGGGGCCTCCCAGGTCCTCGTCGAGACCCCAGTGCGCGATGTCGTTGTGATGGCAGATCCAGTCCAGCAGCTGTCCGCCGCCGAAGGCCAGGTTCCAGCGCCAGTGGAAATGGAATCGCGCCTTCATGAACGGCAGCTTCGGAGCCGGCCCGCACCACATGTCGTAGTCGACGTTGGCGGGCGGATCGGATACCACCTCGTCGCCCTTCTTGTGGCCCGAACGGCCCTGGGGCAGGCCGACCTCGACCTCGGTCACCTTGCCGATCAGCCCGTTGCGCACGATCTCGGCCCCACGATGGAACGTGAACTCCGAGCGCTGCTGGCTGCCGGTCTGCCAGATGACCTGGTTCTTCTTCACTTCGGCGACCAGGTGCTTGGCCTCGGCATACGTGTGCGTGATCGGCTTCTCGCCGTAGACGTCCTTCTTGTTGCGGACGGCTTCCAGCGCGGCCAGGTAGTGCCAGTGGTCGGGTGTCGCGACGATGACCGCTTCGACGCCGCCGCGGCTGCAGATCTCGCGGAAGTCCTTGGTCGAGAAACAGCCCTTGTACGTGGAATCGTTCTTCTTCGCGTAGTGATCCTCGACGCGCTTCTTGGTCTTCTCCGCGTTGCCTGCGTCGACGTCGCAGACGGCGACC
>DATGFI010000159.1:0-5783 GCA_035309205.1 Planctomycetota bacterium
AACCTGTAGTTTATGGAATAGCCACCGAATTCCGAAAATTCGGTGGCGCGACGGAAGGGGCGGGGCCGACGGCGGCGAAGCAACGGGGAGGGGCGGGCGTTTTCTCGGCCGGGTCGCCGGGGAGGCCGTTCTACTCCTTGGCCTTCTTTCGCGACTCCAGCTCGTCGGTTTGGCGCTCGAGGTATTCCCGGACGGCCAGAATCACGTCCCGCGACTGGGTGACTTGGAGGTAGTTGTCCTTGAGCCAGATCCGCACGCCGGGACGCTGCCAGGAATAGGGCTGAACCTGCTGGCAGACCTCCTGGATGAGCCGCTCGGGGGCAGGGTAGATCTGAAGCAGGTCCTTGACGGGGATCGAATCGTCGGACAGCACGAGGGAGTGACGGGCGTACTGGGAATTGCGCTGGTCCCGGAGGTATTGAAGGATCAAGAGCTGCCCCTGGGCCAGGAGGAGGGCCCGGTCCGCTTTGGCCAGCTCCCGCTGCGCCACCGAGGCTTCGACCAGGTTGAGCTTCTCATCCCCGGCTTGGAAGGCGCCGGTCATCTGGCGGGACTTGACGTCGGCCTCGAGCGACAGGCGCTTGTCCTCGAGGTCGTGGACTTCCCGTCCCTTATAGTCGATCTTCTCGTCCAGGAGGGTGTTCATCCGGGACACCTCCTGGGAGTACTTCTCGTTGAAGTAACGGATTTTTTCCGACTGGCCACGCGCGCGCCAGTCCTCCATGAACATGTGGATCGCGTAGTCGTGCTCCTCGCGCGTCGCCAGCCGGGGCCGCTGCTCGCCCGCCGGGAGCGTGTGGTTGATGACGGTCACGATCTCCTGGTTGACCAGCTCGTCCTCGTAGAAGTAGAGGAAAAACTCCTTCTGGATGGAGGGATCAAAGAGCCGGAAATCAGCCTGTTTGCGGAGGAGATGTTCGGGCGGCTCGGGCTCGTCCTCGAGCGGGGGGACGCGGCTCGACCAGGTGTCCTCGGGGAAGCAGCCCGAGAGCGCGGCCAGAGCCAGAAGCGGAACCACCCCCCAGTATCTCATCGAATCCTCTTATTGAGGACGGCCTAGACGCCGAAAAACTTGCGGTGTAGCGACTGGACGGCCTTGTTGCAGTCCGCATCGTCCACCACGAAAGCGACGTTGATCTTAGAGGCCCCCTGGGAGATCATCAAGACATTTACCTGGGCCTCTTTGAGCGCCTGGAAGATGTCGCCGGCCACGCCGGGCGTGCTGCCGATTCCGCTGCCGACCACACAGATGATGCATTTGTCCTTCTCGATCGCGACCTCCGCGAACTTGCGGAGGTCCTCGACGGCCGCCTCGAGGTTGCGGTTGGAGTCGAGCGTCACGGAGACGGAGACTTCGCTCGTCGAGACCATGTCGATCGAAATCCTGTGGCGGCCGAACACCTCGAAGATCCGGGCCAGGAACCCGTGGCCCTGGAGCATGCGGGCAGACGAGATAGTGATGATGAGATTCTTCAGGTTGTGGGCGATGGATTTGATCGCGGGGCCGCCCGGCCGGGTCTGGGCGACGATGACCGTTCCGGGGTGGTCGGGCTTGAAGGTGTTGAGGCATCGGACGGTGATGCCCTTGCGCACCGCGGGAATGATCGTCGCGGGGTGCAGCACCTTCCCCCCATAGTACGCCAGCTCGCTGGCCTCGGCGAAGGTCAGCGCCTCGATGGGCTTGGCCGACGGGGCGATGCGGGGGTCGGCGGTCATGATCCCGTCCACGTCGCTCCAGATCTCGATCTCCTCGGCATCGATGGCGGCGCCGAAGATCGTGGCGGAATAGTCGGATCCGTTCCGGCCCAGGGTCGTGATGCTGCCGCTCCGGGTCTTGCCGATGTAGCCGGTGACGATGGGAAGTTTCGTCATGCGGCCGACGTTCCGCTTGATTTCGGCATCGGCTTCCGGGAGGGGCTGCGCGGACCCATAGTCGTCGGTGGTCACCAGGCCCAGGTCGAAGGCGTCGTGCTGTTCCGAGGGGAGGCCGAGCTTCGTGAAGAAGGCGGCGATGATCCGCGTCGAGAGACGCTCTCCGAAAGAGACCACGTAATCGAGCGAGCGGGGGCTGAGCTCCTTCACGAGGGAGATGCCTTTCAGGAGTGCCTCCAGCTCGCCCAGCTCGTTCTTCAGGAGCTCGGGATCCAGGCCCATCTCCCGCAGGGCGTCCTGGTGGCGCCTGCGGACCGGCTCGACGGAGGGGACGATCCCCTTGACCGCCTCCTCGCCGAGCTTGAAGAGCTCGTCGGTGACGCCGCGAAAGGCGCTCGCGATGACCAGCGGCCTGCGGGGGAGCCGCCCCTTGACGATCTCGAAGACCTGGCGGATCTTCTCCGCGTTGGCGACCGAGCTGCCGCCGAATTTCATGACGATCATAGGGCGGGTATTAAAGCAGAATCGGGAAGCCGGAATCAAGATTCAGCGGGGCGGGCGGAATCCAGTTCGTCCTCGCCGGCCTCTGCCGGAAGCGGTGCGTGGAAGAGGCGCTTGAGCAGGATGGTGGCATAGGCGCCCTTGGGGAGTTCGAAGCTCAGGGTCAGACGCCGTTTGCCGGGGTGGAGCTCGTCCGGGCCGGTCCGGGACTGGAGGCCGGCCGGGGCGATGAGGGCGTCCCTCAGCCCCTTCCCAAAATAGGTCTTCGCGAGCTTCTTGAGTCGGAACTGGCGCTGCTCGATCTGCTCCTCCCGGAGCAGGGCGCCCACGATCTCCGCGATCTGGCCTTCGAATTTCTGGGAAGGCGTGAGGAGCGGAATGGCCAGTTCCGCTAGGCGGTCGTGGTCGGCCGCGCCGAGCGAGCGGTAGAAGACGTGCCGCCCGGCGGCGTATTCCACCTCATAGGGATCGGGGAGGTTCCGGATGAGCGCGGCGAGGGTCCGGTTCCACAGCCAGCTCTGATAGGCCGACAGGATCAGGAGCCGGAGGTTCTGGTCCAGCAGCTCGAAGGCGAAGCCGAACGCGCCCGGACGGCCGGCAAGATAAAGCGCGATGCTGCGCTCGGTCGAGGGCGGCAGCTCCTTTCCGAGCGCGGCCCAGTCGCCCCAGCGGTCGCGCAGCCGGATCCGGAGTTCGCGCTCGTGCTTCCGGTCCTGGGCCGACGGCGAGGCGATGGCCAGGCGGAGCGCCTTCTCATACTCGCCGCGAACCAGGGCCCGGCCGATGAACTCGCCGCCGGTGCCCCGCAGCGACCCGAACCGTTGATCGTCGAAATAGTTGGGAACGCCGAAGCGACGGAGCGGCTCCAGGTCGGGGAGTTCGCGGAGATCCCGGATCGTGACTTCGAAGCGGTTGCCCTGGAAGCTCGCGCGGGAAATTGGATCGCGCGAGCGCCCGAGGTACTGGACCCGGAAGGACGATCCGTCGAAGTTCCGCTCGGGACCGCCGCGGATGGAAATCGTCTGCTCGGTGCGCGCATGTCGGTCCTTGAGGCCGCCGAAGGAGATCTGCGCGCCGGACAGGTTCCAGTTCCTCCCCAGGTTCCGGACGGCTTCGAGGGTCCCGATATCCCACTTCACAAGCCGGTAGAGTGCGAAGGGTCCGGTTCCGGAAAGCTCGTAGCGGTCCAGCTCGGTGACGACGAAGTCCTCGGGCTTCTGCTTGATCTTCATGGGATGGAGGGGATCGCCGGCTCGTCCGGCCCGGCGAAGGAAAGGCCCTCAGCCATAGCCGAGCCGGTCGAGTTGATTGTCATCGAGGCCGAAGTAGTGGCCGAGCTCGTGGAGGACGGTTTCCTGGATGCACTTCACCATGGCGGCGCGGGAGCGGTGATCGCGCTCGATCGCCCGCTTGAAGATCGTGATCCGATCGGGCTCGCGGAGGCTCTCTTCGACGCTCCGCTCCGTCCGGGGCACCCCCTCGTAGAGGCCGTAGAGCGAAGGCTCGCGTCCGGTCAGGTCGGGCGTCCGCGACTGGCGCCGGTTGGGGGATTCGGCCACGCGGAAGACGACGTTTTCGATCTTCGCGCGGAACGTGTCCGGCAATGCTTTGACGGCCTCCTCTACGATCCGCTCGAACTCTCTCCGGGTCATGTTCGTTGATAACCCCTCAGCGCTATGATACGGTAGGATCTCGGCGTCCAGAGGGGAATTCCGGATGAAAAAGTTTCGCGGAGTAGATCTCTACGACCTGGACCCGCTCTTGAGCGAGGAAGAGCGCATGGTCCGGCAGACGGTGCGCGAGTTCGTCGACGCGGAGCTGCTTCCGGTCATCCGGGAGGCCTGGGAAGCGGGGAAGCTTCCCCAGTCCCTCATCCCGAAGATCGCCGAAATGGGCCTTCTGGGGGCCACGATCCAGGGGTATGGCTGCGCCGGGATGAACAGCGTCGCCTACGGCCTCAGCATGCAGGAGCTGGAGCGCGGAGACTCCGGCATCCGCAGCTTCGCGTCGGTCCAGAGCGCCCTGGTGATGTACCCGATCCACGCGTTCGGGAGCGACGTGCAGAAGGACCGGCTTCTTCCCCGGCTCCAAAAAGCGGAACTCATCGGCTGTTTCGGGCTCACCGAGCCCGACTTCGGATCCAATCCCAGTGGCATGCGCACGCGCGCCGTCAAATCCGGCAATGAGTACGTCCTCAACGGCGAAAAGATGTGGATCACTTCCGGCTCCATCGCCGATGTCGCCATCGTATGGGCAAAGTCTGCAGAGCATAACGACCGCATCAAGGGGTTCCTGGTCGAAACCAACCGCCCCGGCTTCAAAGCCTCTGATGTTCACGGCAAATGGTCGCTGCGCGCTTCGGTCACCTCAGGACTGTCCCTGCAGGATGTTCGCGTCCCGCTGGAAAACCTTCTTCCCGGCTCTGACGGCCTCAAGTCCCCGCTGGGCTGCCTGAATCAGGCTCGTTATGGCATCGGCTGGGGCGCGATTGGCGCGGCCATGTCCTGCTATGACACGGCGCTGCAATATTCCCAGGTACGCAAGCAGTTCCGTGACCAGCCAATTGCATCTCATCAGCTTGTCCAGGAAAAGCTGGCCTGGATGATCAGCGAGATCACCAAAGGACAGCTTTTGGCCCTGCAAGTGGGCCGTCTCAAGGACGCAAATAAAGTTGGGCACCAGCACATCTCCATGGCCAAGCGAAACAATGTATGGATGGCGCTGGAGTGTGCCCGCATGGCACGAGATATTTTGGGCGCGAACGGCATTGCTGACGATTATCCGGTGATGCGCCACATGATGAATCTTGAGTCAGTAAAAACGTATGAAGGCACGCACGACATTCATGCGCTGATTATTGGCGAGAATGTAACAGGCATCAGCGCGTTCTGAGCCGTAATGCAGGCGTGAGCAAGGCGGAAGCCGAGCGGGAGTAGATGAAATCCTGACCCTGAGCTAGCCGAAGGGGAAGGATCAGCTCCGCTAATTGATCGAATCAACATTGGAGGCATTCAATGACAACCCGCGTGGCGGACAAGCAACCTGAAACAAGAACGCTCGCCCACCAGATGGAGTTCGAGCTGGCGCTGGAGTTTGCGCGCGTGGTGGAAGATGCCGCTATCGCCTCAGCACACACCATGGGCACCGGTGATCGCGAGCGGGCTGACCACGTTGCTACGGAAGCCATGCGCACAACTATGGATACCGTCCCCATGCGCGGGACGATTGTTATTGGTGAAGGCGAGCGCGATCAGGCGCCAATGCTTTACATCGGCGAACATGTGGGCGCGGGCTGGCATGACGGCGAGAATCTTCCGGAAGTTGATATCGCGGTGGACCCGCTCGAAGGAACAAACCTTTGCGCCACCGGCGCTCCGGGCGCAATCACCGTTTTGGCTGCATCTGAAAAA
>DATGFI010000160.1:0-4996 GCA_035309205.1 Planctomycetota bacterium
CTCCATTCCGAAATCCTGAAAGAGTTCCGGTTTTGCGCAATGAGAGCCATGGATCCGGGACCTGAATTCTAGTAGACGGGAGAAACACGCCATGGGTGCTCTCAAGTGGGTCGTGGGACCGCTCATTCGCGGGCTTTCCAACGGCGGCCTCCTTTTCGGCATGGGCTTTCTCAGCGGCAACTGGATCGTGGCGCTCGTGCTGGGCCTGGTGGGCCTGGGTCTCGGGCTCGTCCACGGGTTCGCGATGGCCTTCGGAGACTGCTATGACTACTCCGACGGCATCTCGTGGTTCAAGTTCATCCTGGACAATACCTGGAGCGTGACGAACTCCCTCGCCGGTTCCATTTATCAAACCGTCAACCTGATCATCTTCAATCCGATCACCCAGACGGGGGCTGGGACCGGCACCGTCGTTCACCATCGCGGGGTCATTCCCGGCTACGCGACCACGGTCGGCAATGTGATCGCGAGCGACGATCCGGGGGTCCAGCCGCACGAGCGGCTGCACGTGCTCCAGGCAAGAATCTTCGGGCCTCTCTACCTCCCCCTCGTCATCGCGAGCTACATCATCGGCACGGTGCTTCCGTACTGGCTGATCTATCACAACTACCAGCGCTGGCCGATCACGAGCTTTGGGACCTACTTCATGAACGGCGTCTATCCCCACGCCTGGAACGAGGAGTGGGCATACCGGACCTATCCCTAATCCGCACTTCATCCATTCACTTCGTGGCAGAGGGCTCCCGAAAGGGAGTCCTCTGCCCTTTTGTGGGAGTCACGGGGGGACCTTCGAATTCCTGAAAGCCTCGTTCTTCGCCGGCAATCTTGGGGTGTGCAAGAAGGAGCGGAGGAAGAAAGGAGAATCCCTATGCCGGCACCCTATCGAGTCGAGCAGCCAGAAGGCGGACCCTTCCAGGGCTATTTTGCGCGGGTGATGAAGATGATCCCGGTGGACATCGTGAGTCTCTATCTTGGCATTGCGGGCTTCATCCCCGAGAAGGAGAAGGTGGGGCAGCTGGTCTGGGCGCTCGTCTGCCTGGTCTGCGTCTTTCCTTCCAGGATTCTGGGAACCCGGGATCCGGCTCGCGGGAAAGGGGTGGACTGGGTGGTCGTCATCCTGTCCGCCGTCGCCTTCATGATCTGGGTCTACACCATCGGCGGCCCCTTCAAGTCCTTCAACATCTACAACGCCATTGTCGCGGCGTCGCTATCGGCGCTCTGGACGTTCATCGTCCCGATGATCTACACCGGCGGTGCGGAAGACAGCACGGCAACAACCTAACGCTCTTCAGTGCCTGGGGAGGCCCGGTCGGCGCTCCTGGCTTCGGCCGGGCTTCCTCTGGTTGACTGGAACAATCCCCCCAATTAGGTCGCGCCTGGGAAACCTGAATTCAGAACCTGTTCCTGAAGCGGGCGAGGCGGCCTCTCCCGGGCGTCCCTTCTGAGGGGTGGTTCCCTCCTCGGTTGCTTCTCAGCCGATGGACCGTCCAGTCCGATGTGGACTGAGCGCCGTTGCAACCTGGGGAAGGAGCGGGGAGATCGCCCTCAGGGGACCAGGAGCCAGTAGGTCGCTGCCGAGGACAGGAGCCCGACGGAGAGCGCGAGGATCCCCAGTGCCCGGCGCCGTGGGAGCGAAATCCAAAGAATCAGCCCCGTCAGGGATCCCAGCACCAGAAGCACGGCCGTACCGTCGATCACCCACTTCCAACCACCGCCCGCATAAGCGCCCTTGTGCAGATCCGTCAGCAGCGCGGCAATCCCCCGCTCTTCGCTCGTCAGCTCCACGCGGCCGTCGGCCAGGCGGACGGCGGCCTCCGCGCGCAAGCCCGGGCGGCGAAAGACGATCCGGAGGGTCTCTTCCTCCACTTCGAAGGAGTCCACCGCGCCCGCGGCGCCGAGGTCCGAGCGCAGTCCTTCGACCACGGCAAGGCGATCGAGCGGGGCCAGAATCGCCTGGGGCAGCTTTCCCTCCCTCTTTTGGATGCGGAGGGCTTCCAAGCCGAACCAGTCGCCATGATTCAGCATGAACCCCGTCGAACCGAAGAAGAGCAGGAGCAGGCAGGCCAGCATCGTGAGGTAGATGTGCAGAGTGCGGGAGACCGAGAGCAGTCGACGTCCGGCGGGAGCCATGGCGTTACTTTGCGCTTGCGCCATACCGGATCTTGACGCCGTCGACCTCCGCGTTGCCGGCGATGTCCACTCCGGATGCCTTGGTGCGGCAGATGATCGCGCCGCTCATGTTCTTGAAATGCTGGCCGAACTCCCGATTGACCTCGACATGGACCACGTAGTTCCCCTGGGGAACCGGTTTCCCCTTGTCGTCCATCCCGTCCCAGGAAATCTTGTAGCTGCCCCCGTCCCGGGTGGCCTTGCTGACCGCCTGGAACAGAGCGGCGTCCTTTGAAGCGAACGCCCACCAGGTCGTGAGTTCATTGATGTGCTTGGGGTTGTTTCCCCAGACGGTGATCGTCCGGACCGGATGGCCGGCGGCATCCTCGATCCAGACCGCGACGTAGGGCCGGCGGTAGGGTTTTCCGGCGGCGGGCTTGGGACTCTTCGCCAAGGCCAGCTCGATGTTGACCTCGAATCCGTCGGGCCAGCCCGATTTCTGCTGGGCGATCTCGACGGATTCGGTGCGCCGCAGCCAGCCGGGGCTGGCATGGACGGTGCCTTCCGCATCGACAATGACCGCATCGCTCCCAGGGATCGTGGCGATGAGCCGGAGCCCTTCGGAAGGCGGCAGGATGCAGAGCGTTGTCGAGAGCGCATCTGCGGTCACGGGATCTGCGGCGAGAACGGAGGCCCCCAGGACTCCAAGGGCAGGCTTTCCCGAGCGGGGGTCGATCATCCGGGGTATCCGGCGACCGGCCACTCTGAAGTACCGTTCATAGCCGCCGCTGCTTGCGAGCGCGCCGGTGCCCAGGCGCGTCCGGACCAGGGGAAGCGCATTGTCGCCGGGCCGCCGGGGATCCGCGACGCCCACGGACCACGCGCCGTCCGGGCCGGCGCCCCAGGAGGCAAGGTCGCCGCCGATCGACAAGAGAACGCCGGTCGCCTCCGGGACGCGCGTCCGGACCGCCTCGACGGCTTTGCCCAGGATGTAATTCTTGCCCAAGGCGTCGACGTTAAGGCGCTGGGACGATCGTCGTTGTGCGGTGCCGGCTTCGACGTCCAGAATCGCCGCCGGACCATCAATCTCCCGAGCGAGCTCGGCCAGGTCCGCGTCGCTCGGAATCCGGCCGGAACCTTCCGCATCCTTCCACAGGCCTAGGAGGGTGCCCAGCTGTCCGTTGAAGGCGCCTCCGGTCCGGATGCGCCAGACTTCATACAGCGCCAGGACCTCCAATAATTCGGCCGAGACCCGGACTGCCTCGCGGCACTCGTTGAGCCGGCTGATTTCGCTGGTCGGATCATAGGTGCTGAGGATTCGGCGGAGGCGCTCGACCTCGTCCAGGACCGCGGACTCGCAGGCCTCGGCTCGGTCGCGGCCGGGAACCGCGACCAGGAGGTCAAGGGACGTTCCCAAAACGTGGTCGTAGGCGAACCGGTGCAGCTCTGTCCCGTCCTCCGAGGAAGCTCGGGACCCCAGCGTGAGAACGAGTCCCAAGGCACCGAATTGCCGACGGGTCAATCTTCCATCCGCGCTGTTCATGACGCAGTCGCCTCCCCTAAACTCTGGCTTTCCGTGGAGGCTGACGCGACAAAAAGTACAGGAATTGCAATGTGGCCGGGACGGTGGGCGACCTTCCGAGTGGCCACCCTGCCGGTTCATAGCTGGAGGCGGAAAGACGCTTTTCGCCGCCTTCCGGGCCGGAAGTGGACTCCGTTATCTCCTCCCGCGTCTAGTCGTCCTGCCCCAGCAGCGCTGCCGGAGACGCTCGTGCCGTGCCCCCTCACGAACACCACGATCTGCCCAGACCACTCCTTGACGCTCAGCCAATCTGGGGGATGCCGGGGGAGCTGAGGGGGAGGAATTCCCCTGAAAGAAGGAACCCGAGAAGAACCGCCGGGAGGACGAGTCTCATTGCCAGCTTCCACGAAGCAGGTAAACTACAGGCCAGCCAAAGTGGCGGCACGGACACCAATTCCAGCCCCTCGGGCGGTCCAGAGGAAAAGACTGGAGCCAACGCATCGCATCACGCAATACCTGCCACGGGGCTCTGCATCAGGACGATTGTCCCCTCCGTGACGGCGTAGCAGATTCAGGTTCGTTTAAATGCCCATTCCCGCGATAGAAGCCCGTAGCCAGCTCCGGAGGCCCCGGTTACCATCGCCCAAAATGAAAGGACAGCAGACATGAGAGGAACCATCCTCCACGGCCCGAGGGACGTGCGTTTCGAGGACCGCGATGCTCCCAGGATCCAGAAACCGACCGATGCCGTGATCCGGATCTCGGCCACCTGTGTCTGTGGATCCGACTTATGGAACTATCGAGGGATCAATAAAGTCGACCGGCCGACGCCCATGGGGCATGAATACTGCGGCATCGTTGAGGAGGCCGGCAGCGCGGTGAAGACGATCAAGCCCGGTCAGTTCGTCATCGGATCGTTTTTCGCCTCCGACAACACCTGTCCCATCTGCCGAGCGGGCTACACTTCGTCCTGTCAGAATCGAGAATTCATCACCGACGCGCAGGCGGGCCGACTGCGCGTCCCTCTGGCGGACGGCACCCTCGTGGCGACCCCGGGGCTACCTTCGGAGGAGCTGATCCCCAGCCTGCTCACCCTCTCCGACGTCATGGGCACCGGCTGGTTTGCCGCCGACGCGGCGAACGTAGGACCGGGCATGACGGTCGCAGTCGTCGGAGACGGCGCGGTCGGCCTGCTCGGCGTGCTCTCCGCCAAGGAGCGAGGGGCCGTTCGGATCATCGCGATGAGTCGTCACGAATCGCGGAAGAAGCTTGCCCGCGAGTTCGGCGCAACCGACATCGTGTCGGAGCGCGGCGAGGACGGCGTCTCCCGGATCAAGACGCTGACCGGCGGAATCGGGGCCGACG
>DATGFI010000161.1:0-3284 GCA_035309205.1 Planctomycetota bacterium
GTTCGGCCTGGTGCAGAAAGTCATGAAGGAGACCGCGGATCCCGGCGGCCGAATCGAAGAACTCTTTCTCCTCATGCTGAGCCGCCCACCGACGAAGGCCGAGAAGGCGAAAATGATCGAGCACTCGCGGAGCGCAGGGAAGCCCGAGCACGCGTACCTCGATGGCTATGCGGACATCTTCTGGATGCTCTTCAATTCCTCCGAGTTCGTATTCATCGGGTGATCGATGGCGACAGCAGAACCGGGATACGGAACGGGTGTCCGATGAACCATTGCCCGAAATGCTCCCGGCGCGACTTCGTCCGGCTGGCCCTGGGGGCCTCCGCAGCGGCGGGGATGGCCTCCAAGTTCGGCATCCCCTTCGCGGCGGGTCAGGGTACCACGGGGACCAAGGCAAAATCCTGCATCCTCCTGTGGATGCAGGGCGCGCAGAGTCAGATCGACACGTGGGATCCCAAGCCCGGCACCGACACGGGCGGCCCCTTCAAGGCGATCCCCACGACGGCGGGCGGAGTGGAGATCTCCGAGCATCTCCCCCGCACCGCCAAGCAGATGGACAAGGTCGCGCTTGTTCGCACGCTCAACTCGAAAGATCCGAACCACGACACCGCGAGCTACTTCCTCCATACCGGCTACCGCCAGAATCCGGACCTGCAGTATCCGCACCTGGGAAGCGTGATCTTGGAGGAACTCGGCCAGGGCAAGACCGACCTGCCCGGCTGCATCGTGCTCGGCGGGGAGCCCCCGGCGGGCGCCGCCTATCTTCCGGCAGATCGGGGACCGGCGATCATCGACCGGCTGGAGAATCCCACCGCGGATCTCGTGGCGTCGACCGAATACTTCGCCAAGGGAACTCTGGAGCGCCGCTGGAAGCTCCTGCGCGGATTCGAGGAAGACTGGAACAAGAAGCACGCGGACTCCCGCATCGAGGCACGCGAGCGGACCTACGAGCGGGCCTGGAAGATCCTCTCCTCGAGCGATCTCAAGGCCTTCGAGGTGGCGAAGGAGCCCGATTCGGTCCGCAAGGCGTACGGCGACAGCCCGCTTGGCAAGTCAGTGCTCCTGGCTCGGCGGCTGGTCCAGACGGGGGTCCGTTTCGTCGAGATCCAGTACGGCAGTTGGGACAGCCATTCGGACAACTTCGGAACCCACAAGCGGCTGATGGGGGACATCGACGGCCCCTACGCAGCGCTCCTGGAGGATCTCTCGAGGTCCGGGATGCTGTCGGACACCATGGTCATCCTCATGGGAGAGTTCGGGCGAACCCCGAAGATCAACGTCGGGCAGGGCCGGGACCATTGGACGCGCTGCTGGTCCGCCTGCCTTGCGGGGGGCGGGATCGTCGGGGGCCGGGTCGTCGGTAGAACCAACCAGGACGGGACCGACATCGCGGAACGTCCCGTCAGCGTCGCCGAGCTCTACGCGACAATCTATCGCTGCTTCGGAGTAAACCCGGACAAGAAGTACCTGGGGCCAAGCGCCCGGCCGACCAAGATCCTCGACGGCGGTGAGGCGGTCCCAGAGCTCCTGTAAGGAATCTCCGATGATGACCTGCATCTTCGCGCTGTCGCTTGTCGCCCTGCAGAACGACCCGGGTCCCAACGAGTCGTCCGTCACCGAAACGCTCGAGAAGTTCAAGACCGCCTACAGGTCGAGGGAGGCCTCGGACCGTGCCCTCGCGGTGACGGAGCTCGCCAAGACGCCGCACGAGAAGATCTACGCGAAGCTCGGCGCCCTTCTGGTGGTGGACGACATGACGGTGCGGATCGCGGCGGCGAAAGGGTTGGCCACCGCGGCTGGCGAGAACCGTAAGAAGGCAGTGACCTTTCTCAGCCGCGCCTTCCCCGCCAATGCGGGCGCGCCCCTGGTTTCGGCGGCGCTGGTGGAGGCCATGGAAACGATGCAGGACGGCCTCGGCTACGCCGTCCTCAAGGCAAACCTGCAATCGCCGGATTCCCAGACATCCCGGGCCGCGATCGAGGCCGCCGGCGAGATCCGCGACAAGAGCTTTGTCGCAGCGCTGATCGAGAGGGGGCGCTTTCTGGAGGCCGCGAGCCGCGAAGCCCTTAACACCGGTCCCGGTGGAAGAACCATCACCGGCGGCGGGCTTCCCGGAGTCGGCGGCACCATGGGCGACCCCGATGCTCCCAAACGGTCCCGCATGCTTGTCCCGCTCATCCACAAATCGCTCGAATCCATCACTAAGCAGGCCTTCAAGACCATCGCCGAATGGGCGGAGTGGTGGCGGCGTAGCGAAGCGAACTTCAAGGTGCAGAAGTAGCATCTCCGCATTCCCGAAGCGCAAGAGTTCATCTCTCGAGTCTCTTGGATTAGAAGAGCCGCCAGCCGCCCATGAATAAGAAGCCGGGGTACTCAACCGGGAGTTCGAGTCGCTCTTTGGGAGGGGAATGACTCCCGGGCGCCCGACCGCTAGATGCGCGCCATGCACAGGCTGGCTCCATCTGGGCCGCCGCCGTCCCCCCTCCCAAGAATCGAGAGCGAGATCGCTCATCAGCTTTGCTTCCGCGGGCGCCTCCCCCCTTTGTCGAAGGAAGGGATCCCCGATCAGGCCGCCCGGGCGAGCCTGATTCCGCTGATCTTGGCCGCGAGGATGAAATCATTCTCGGAGAGGCCGCCAATTGCGTGAGTCCAGAGAACCAATTTCACCCGATCGTAGTGGATATGGATATCGGGATGGTGGCCTTCCTTTTCGGCCAGCTCGGCCACTTTGTCGACGAACCGCATGGTAGTCGCAAAGTCGGGGAACAAGTAGATCCGCCAGAGTCGGGCTTGCCGGGAATCCACCGTCCAACCGGGTATCTGTTGAGCCAATTCCCTCGTCTGATCCTCGGTAAGAGGCGGAGTCTCTTTTCCGCAGGGTACGCATGTCTTCTGAACAAGATCCATGATTCCCACTCCTGATCGAACCTGCGATAAGGCAGTATTCCCATTTGGTCGAACCTGGGTCAGGGGTATCGTTATTCGGGAACTTTACGAGCTTCATCCGTGCGCCGCGCCGAACTCCTGGGGGGAGACAACACCTGAGCTCCGTCGGATGAAGGGGATTCCCCGCGGCGCTGCCCTGCCAGATCACACTTATCCTGAGGAATGCCGTCGTCTGAGATCTTTCAAATCGTTTGATCGGGAAGTTTATCGGAATGAAGCCCGTTAAGAGAATGACCGAGGCCGAGCGTATGGGGACCTCGGCTCCGGGCCACCGACGTCGTTGTAGCCCCCTGGGCCTCATGCCTGCGCCCTCCACCGGCGTAGAACCAGAGCTTCGG
>DATGFI010000162.1:0-2912 GCA_035309205.1 Planctomycetota bacterium
ATGCGGGATGGACGAGAAGACCCTGTCTCATCTCTTCGAACCCTTTTTCACGACCAAGGAGGTTGGCAAGGGCACGGGACTTGGCCTTTCAACGGTTTACGGAATCATCACGAAGGCGGGAGGACGCATCTCCTGTCAAAGCGCGCCCGGGAAGGGAACGACGTTCGTGCTGCTCTTGCCAAGATGCGACGAAAGCATCGAGCCTGCGGGAGCAAAGACGCCACGCCCGTCCGCCCGGGGGACAGAGACCATACTCCTGGTGGAGGATGACGCGACCGTCCGGACCTTGGCGCGCGTGGTGCTGGAGCGTTACGGGTACAAGGTGATCGAGGCATGGAACGGACAGGAGGCTCTCAAGAGGACGCTCGATCACATTTCGAGAATCGACCTGATGGTGACGGACGTCGTAATGCCCGGCATGAACGGACTGAACTTGATCGAGGAGTTCTCCCCGAAATTTCCCGACGCGGATATTCTCATCATGTCCGGCTACACGCATACGGGCATCACGGACACGGAGATCCGACGGAAAGGCCTCTCCTACATTCAGAAGCCCTTTGCCCCCGAGGCACTCGCCGCGAGGGTTCGCGACATCCTCGATCGGCGGGCCCTGAAAAGGGCGAGGGAGCTCTCATGAACGTCCCCAAGATCCTCGTGGTGGACGACGATGCGGTTTATCGCCGCTATCTCACGGGCCTTCTGATCCCGGAGGGATACGAACTGGCCGAGGCCAAGGACGGTGGGGAAGCCTTGGACTTCCTATCCAAGAGCCTGCCGGATCTCATTCTCCTGGATCTGGAGATGCCCCGCGTCGACGGCTACGCGGTGTGTCGCAAGATCAAGGAGAGTCCTCGAACCCGCCTGATCCCCGTGGTCGTCGTCACCAGTCTGGAATGGCTTCCGGCGAAGATCCTGGCCCTGAGGCACCTGGCGGACGACTTCCTCAGCAAGCCCGTCAACTCCCTGGAGCTGATTGCACGGGTCAAGTCGCTCCTGTCGATCAAGCAATTCACGGACGAACTCGAGAATGCAGGAATCGTGCTGAAAGGAATCGCACGGGCCGCCGAGAAGCGGGATGCGTACACGGGTGGACACGGTCACCGGGTGAGCCAGGGGGCTGCCCGCTTGGGCGTTCATGTGGGCTTGCAGGAATCCGATACGGAGACGTTGATGCTCGGCGCGCTGCTCCATGACCTGGGAAAAATCGCGATCCCTGACGCGATCCTCATGAAATCTGGCGGAATGACTCCGGCAGAAATGGAGCTCATGAAGTCCCATCCCGTGCTCGGCGAAGACCTGTGCAAGCCCATGAGAACCATGCAGAAGCTCCTCCCCATCATTCGATCACACCATGAACACCTGGACGGGTCGGGATACCCGGATGGGCTATCCGGGCCTCAGCTCCCGCTCCTGGTGAGGATTGTCAGCGTCGTGGACGTCTACGACGCTCTCACGACGGTGCGTTCCTATCGGCATGCGCTCTCTTCGGACGATGCTCTTCGACTTCTCCGGGAAGAATCCATCAAAGGATGGTGGGATCCTGAAGTCGTCGAGGCCTGGTCTGACCTCATTTTGCGCAGAACCGAACCAGCCTTGGCCGTGTGAATTCTCGGCTTCTCGAATCGCTTGAGGAGTTTCAGCACAGATTCGGGGGGTGGGGGGAACCGCGCTGAGCGCTCGAACGAGTCGGCCTGGAAGGCGTGTTCTCATCCCCGGAATCCAGCCACGGCCAGTCGGCGAACGCCGCGTGCCTCCCTGGGAGTGGCCAAAGGACCCCGAATCAGAGCCATTCGGGGCGATTCCCTGCGCATGCGGGATTTTCCACCGTGAAAGGACGGGGCTCTCCGGGAAAGGAGTGGCAGCAAGTTTGCTCTCTGGGAGCCCCATGAATCATCCAGAGGCTACCGCTGCCCTGCCGGAGATCCTGGCCCTACTGGAATCCATCAGCGCGGCCCTCCGCTCCCGAGACCTGGACCGGACCATTTCGCTGCAGGAGCGCGCCATCGACCTTCTCCGGGGCCGGCCGCTCGACGCCGGCGACCGAATGATCCTGGGAACCGTCCTCCGCAGGATTCGGAAGAACGCCGGCGAAGGAACGATCGTGAAAGGCTTGGAATCCTGCCTGTTGGCCGCTTGAGCGCTCAGCTCCTGCCCGTCGCTTCGAATCCCTGCCCTGCCCAATCCCTTCCTCATCGGTGACAGGAATTGCAATTGTCTCCGTTGTTCGGATGTTTGAGCGTCGACCCGTGGCACGTGATGCAGATCATGGCCGCCGTGTGCCAGGGCGGTTTGGGGGGCGCCAGGGCATGGCCGGGGAGATCCCGGTGGCAGACGGCGCAACTCCCGCTCGAGGGAAGCGGCAGATGGCAGCTCGTGCAATGAGCGTCCCTTGGGGCGTTCCAGCCGGCCGTGTGCGAAACCGGCGCCGCCACCTGGTGGCAGCGCACGCAGTAGTCGGTCGTATGGCAGGTCGAGCAGCGGGACCGGTCCAGGCCTGAAGCCAGGCCGTGGGCCCGGAGCCGCCAGAAATTCGTGTGGTCTTCCGGCGCCACCGTCTGGTGACACGTCGTACAGACACTCACCTGGTGGCAAAGCACGCAGTTGTTTGCCGTCGCCGCTTCGGCTCCGGCCCGGGCGCAGGACCCGTGCAATTTCGGCCAGAGCACGAGATGGTTCTCCGGCGGATGGGCCCGGTCGATCGACGCGTGGCACGTGGCGCACTCCAGTTTCGCCGTCGCCTTTTCCTGGTGACACGAAATGCACTCGGTCATACGCTGGGGCCCGTGCGGGACGAGGCCCGTGTTCTTGTCCATGCCGGCATGGCAGGAAAGGCAGGCGACCTTCCCCGCGTGCGGCGCGTGCGAGAACTTAATCTCCGTCTTCTCGCGGCCGAAATCGGCCCACAGAGGCTC
>DATGFI010000163.1:0-6187 GCA_035309205.1 Planctomycetota bacterium
GAAAATCCCCGGAGGCTTTGGGATACTGAAGGGGTGACGCGTGAGGAATTGCTCGCTCTGGTTCGACGGATTCCGGACGAAAAGCTCCCGGAGGCCGAAGCCCTGCTTCGGAAGCTCCTCGAGAATCGTCCGCCCTTCAAGCCTACTCCTCTGGGGGGGCTTTGGAAGGGGGTAGAGATTACCGAAGCCGATATCGCTGAAGCCCGCAAGGAAATGTGGGGGAACTTCGGCGAGCGAATCAGGTCCGAGTCATGACCTCGTACATCAGCGATACCCACACCTTGGTCTGACATCTTTCGGGAAGTTCGTCGCTTTCTCCGATGGTTCGTTCGATCCTGACGATGGCCGATCGTGGAGAAACGGGCGTCTTCGTGCCGACGATTGTGGTGGTTGAAATGGTCTACCTTTCGGAAAGGTTGAAGATCAACCCCGACGTCCTCAAGCGTACGTTCGAACTCCTCGAGGATCCCCAAGGGTCCTACCGGCCGGTGCCCCTGGATCTTGCAGTCCCTCGATCAGCTCAGCGGGTCCCTCGCTCGGAAGTCCCGGACCTGCCGGACCGAGTGATCGCGGCGACCGCGCTTATTCTTGGGCTTCCTGTCCTCACGGTGGACGGGAAGTTGAGGGCATTCCGGAAGATCGAAACCATCTGGTAGTCTGCTGTTCACCTGAAGCGGTTCAGGAGTTCACTTCTTCTCTCCCTTCTGTTCCCTGCTCACCCACCATCTGCAGGGGAGCGACTAGTCGCGTGGTTTGGACTAGGCCGCTCCCGGGATGGGGGAGCGGCCGCATTTTGTGATGGCCGCTCCCCAGCGGAGCTGGAGGACGATGTGGAAAGGAATGCATTTCGGCTGTTCAGAAACGGAAAGGAACTTCGGTGTGAAGCGGTCTCAAACTACCGCTGGAAGATCCTGAGTGCGTCCAAGGAGACCGGATTCCTGGTCGGGGACGAAGTGTGTCCCGCCAGGACCCTCACGTGGCAGGAAGCGAAGCGGCGCGTCAACAGCGGCCGCAGCGCGCTCAGCCCCAATGGGCTCGTCCTGCTTCGGGGGAAAGGCTGTGAGCGGTCGGAGCTCGAGGTCGACGCGCTCCTGCGGTTTCGGCCGTGGGAGGCCGACGCTCCCAAACCCGCCTAGTCTTCTCATCCGGTCCCCGGCAAGGACATTCCCGAGGAGAAAGGATGAGGCATCCTATGGAGGCTGCCGGTAAAGCGAAGAAGCTGTTCCACCTGGTGATCGGGACCCCGGACCTCGAGCACTGCCCGATCTGTCGGGCTCACGTGCAGGGGAAGGCGGATCCCAAGTTGGACGGGGCCACCGGCCCGGTCCTCGTTCAGGAGCTGCATCCCGACGAGATCCTGCGCTGTTCCTGCCCGCTCTGCGTGCAGGTGCGGAAGGCGGATCTCTAGCAGGGATCGGTCCTGAACCAGGGCGGCGCGAGCCCCAAGGTCCGCTCTTGGGGCATCCCCTAGATCGGATTTCAGATCTAGCCCCGGCCACGGGGATTGTGTTCTGCATCCCGCGTGGCCGCGGGATGCCTCTTGGAGGCGCCATGCCCAGTTTCAACCAGGTCACCCTGCTGGGGAATCTGACGCGCGATCCCGAACTGCGTTATACGCCGCAGGGAGTCGCCGTCTCGGAGTTCTCCATCGCGCTCAACCGCAAGTTCTCGAAGAAGGACGGTGAAGTGGTCGAGGAGGTCACCTTCGTGGACGTCACCACCTGGGCCCGGCTCGCGGAGATCTGCGCGGAATTCCTGAAGAAGGGACGCCCGATCCTCCTCAGCGGCCGGCTCGCTCAGGACCGGTGGGAAGACGAAGCGACCGGCCAGAAGCGGTCCAGGATCCGGGTGGTCGCCGAGGCCGTCCAGTTCCTGGGAAGCGGCTCGAAAGACGATGCCGCGCCGTCGGAGGATAGCCCGGCCGATGAACCCGAGGCGACTCCGGAAGTTCCGGCCTCCGTTCCCCCGAAAGGGACGAACGGATCCAAGGCCCCGAAACCCCGGCGCTAAGCTGGCCCTGTGAGAGAGGAAGCCGTCGTGAAGGGACGGCAAGGGCTCCTGTGGGTCTTCATCCCCATGAGGGACGGGCGCCTCAAGCGTCATCCCGAAGTGTATGAGACCTTCCGGGAGGCCCAGGAGGCGTTCCTGCGGCATACCGGAGTGACCTGGATCGATTCCTTCTGCGCCGCGCGGCGGTCGGTTGAAGGAAGCTATCCCGGGGAGCTGTCCGAAGGCCCCGCCCGGGGCTCGAAGATCTACCCCGCCGTCCTCCGGTCCCCGGCGACCTTGCGCGAAAGCGCCTGAGGTCCCCCGAGGTCCGTTTTGCAGGTCCCTTCCTGTCACCGGAAGCTGCCGGCTCCTCCGGTGCCAGGGCAGATCCCGTGGTCCGTCCCTCCCCGCCGGCACGGGGAGGGACCTTTCACCGGTGGGAGTGATGTCCAAGAACGTCGAAACGATGATGTATCACGGAACCCGTCCCTGGCACGGCCTGGGGATTGCCCTGGATCATCCGGCGAACAGCGCCGAGGCGATCCGGGCGGCAGGACTGGACTGGAGAGTGGAGCTTTTCACGGCCTCGGCCGTGGGAATGCCCATTCCCGGCGCCCAGGGAGTGGTCCGGATGGATCGCCGGGAGCCGATCGCGGTCGTCGGTCAGCGCTACGTGCCCATTCAGAACACCGAAGCCTTCGGATTCTTCGATCAGCTGATCGGCGAAGGCCACGCGGTGTATGAGACGGCCGGAGCGCTCGACCGGGGACGGAGAATCTGGCTTCTGGCCAGGCTTCCGGGCCACGTCTGGGTCACCCGTGAAGACAGCGTGGGGAAGTATCTCCTCCTCACGAACAGCCATGATGGAACGAGTCCTCTTCGAGCGCTGTTCACCCCGATCCGGGTCGTGTGCGAAAACACCCTGCGGGCGGCGCTTGGGGAGGGGCAGTCGAGCGGCATCAAAGTCCGGCATGTCGGCGACATCCGGGACAAGGCGAAGGAAGCCCGGCGTCTCCTGGGGATCTCGCTCAAGTACTACGACGCGTTCGCCGGTCAGGCCCAGGCCATGGCGGGCTGCGCTCTGAAGCGCGAAGCGCTGGATCTCTACCTGAAGAGCCTGGTCCCCGACCCCGAGGACGTCGATCCTTCGCGCGCGGTGGCGACCCGCGAGAGCCTGGTCCGTCTCTTCGAGACGGGGAAGGGAAACGACCTTCCCACGGTCCGAGGCAGCCTCTGGGCGGCTCTCAATGCGGTGTCCGAACTGGTCGACCACGAGCGCCCCGTCCGGGTGAAGCCCGGAGAAACCCAGAACGAAGTTCGTTGGAAGTCCGCCCAGTTCGGCTCCGGGGCCCGGCTCAAGGAGCGGGCCTGGAGCGAGGCCTTGACGCTCCTGGGCTAAACCGAAAGGAAGGACGAGCGACCATGACTGAATCCCATGCGGCGACCTGTCGTCGGTCCGTGGAAAAAAGCAGGAAGGCCCACCGAGCGGCCAATCGGCTGATCGTCGGCGCAGGCATCCTCCTGGCGGAGGCGGGAGTTCGCCCGCACGCTCCGGAGATGAAGGCCTTGTCGGCGGCGCTCCGGGCGGTCAACCGCGCCTGGGCGGAGCTCGGATCCGGGTACGGTTCGACCGGTGATCCGGAGATCTCCCTGGAAGACCAGGGCTTCCGTCGTCTGGCGCCCTGAGAGGGACAGGCCTGGGAAGGCGGCTCTCTCAGGATTCGGAGGGACCTCCCCAAGGGGGTCCTCACCCTCGCAGCCTAGCCGTCCCCGAGGACCAGGAGGGGCTCGCCCCCTCCTGGTCCTCCACCGGGCCGGCGTCGCTCCTGAAGCCGAAGTCTCGAGTTCCCCTCCCCGGAAGGACTTCTCGCCGTCCGGTCCTTCCAGACCTCGTTCGATGTGACATGCTCTAGGGGATCCGGCGTGGGAAGGCGCGTGCCGGCAAAGCCAGGATCGTCCAAAGCGGAGGACACGCTCCCTCTGGGACAATCGGCTCTCGAGGTCAGGGGATCAGCCCGGAGGAGCTTCGGGATGGCCTGGCCAATCAAGCGCAGGGCGTGACGGATCGGAAGCGATACCTTCCGGATCGCTACTCCCGGGTCACCGGTGTGATCGACATCACCGGGGCGCGGACGCAGATCTTTGTGGACGAGCGCCTCATGGATACGAGAGGATGGTCGCCAGCAAAGGCGGTTCGGGAATTCGGATCCAAAGACTGGAGAATCGGCAGCAATGCTCCGGGAAGCGATACCTACCGATGGGCCAGGCAAGGCGTGGTGGGCGACGTTCGACTTGGTAACCGGGCGCTCGGCCCGGAGGATGTCGACGCCCTGTTCAAGGCGGAGTCCGCGGTCCACGAGCGGTGATGCTCTGAGGAGCGGCGCCCCGGCGGCGGGGAGGCCGAAGCGGAGGAACCCCGTCCTTCTCATCGCCGCCGGAGCCGCGGGGCTCTTCCTGGCGGCGAATCCGGCCTGGGCCCAGCAGGACTTCTCCCGCTGGGAGGATCTGTTCTCCGACCATCCCTCCGAATACCGCGCCCGGGCGCGCGTGACCTCCTATGCGGAAGAAGGCGTGAAGGATCAGACCGCCGACTTCTCGATGATCGACGAGGAGGTGTCCGCCTCGGGCCTCGTCTGGCAGGACGATCACGACGACGTCCGGTTGAGCGCCGGGGTCCAGCACGAGAACATCCGCACGGGGGCGATCCTTCCGGATACGGGAAGCACGTTCCCGGACGAGCTGTGGAACGTCAATATCGGAGCGACCTACCGATATCTCTTCGAGAGCGGCGTCGTCCTGGGGGGGACGGTCGGCGTCGGATCGGCCAGCGACCGGCCGTTCCACAGCCGCCACGAAATCGTCGAAAGCGTGATGCTCTTCGTCAAACTGCCGGTTGCCGAACGGGACGCGTGGCTCCTGGGGCTGGCCTATTCGAACAATCGGGACTATGCCAACTCCTATCCGGTCCCCCTGGTGGAGTATTTCTACAATCCCTCATGGGATTTCCATGCCATGGTCGGATTCCCGATGGAGTTTCTCGAGTGGCATCCCGCCCGGGACCTGACCCTGCTTCTCATCTACTCCCTCATCCACAACATTCACGCGCTGGCCTCTTACCACGCGGCGGATCCGCTGCGGCTCTATATCGGCTTTGACTGGAACACCGAGCGGTATCTCCTGGCCGACCGTCCCGAGACGGACGATCGCTTCTTCTACGACGAGAAGCGGGCCAAGGGGGGAGTCCGGCTGGAGCTGGGAGAAGGCTGGAGCCTGGACCTGAGCGGCGGCTATGCCTTCGGCCGGAAGTACGCCGAGAGCTCCCACGGCTTCCGGAGTGCCTTTGACCGGGTGGATATCGGAAGCGGCGCCTACGGCCTCTTGAGCGTGGAGTGGAGGTTGGGCCACGCGCGAAAGGAATATGACGGGAAGTCGGCGCAGGACAAATGAGCCGGCCCTGGGGAGGATGGCCGGAGGAGGGGGAATCCTGCCGGAGGCCTTTCCGGTTCATGATGGCTTAAGGTGCCCGATGCCAGGATGGGCGGCATACTCTTGAAAGGAGGGTACGATGAAAATGGTGCTCAGTCTGGCGGCGGCGCTCCTGGCGGCCGGTTTTGTCCGCTCGACCGCTCGGGAAGGCGATCCCGCGGAGCTCCTGAAAAAGAGCGGGTACACGCTCTCGGAAGCGATCGTGAAGGCGACGGCGATCGCGAAGGAAGGGACGGTGGTGTCGGCCGAGCTCGAGGATGAGGACGGCAAGATCATCTATTCCGTCTCCTTCGCCCAGGGGACCAAGATTCTCGAGATCAATCTCGACGCGAAGACCGGTGAGCTCGTGAGCAAGGAGAACGAGAACGAGGACCAGTCCGCGGTGGCGCAGGCCCTCAAGATCACGCTCCCGCAGGCGATCGAAGCCGCTCTCCAGAAGGCCCCCGGACTGGCCTTCGAGGCGGAAGCGGAGATCGAGGACGGCAAGCCCGAAGTGGACGTCAAGATCCTGAGCGACGGGAAGGTCCTGAAGGTCGAGGTCGACGGCGTGAGCGGAATCGCCGGAAATCCGAAGACGAAGAAGAAGGAAGACAAGAAGGAAGAGAAAGAGGAGAAGAAGTAGGGACGGACTAGGGGAGGATTCCCCCGGACCCGTGCGAGGGAATCCTCCCTTCCCGAAATCATCCATGCGAATCCTGGTCGTGGAAGACGA
>DATGFI010000164.1:0-4950 GCA_035309205.1 Planctomycetota bacterium
CTCGTCGACAACGGACCGCAGGCGGTGCGCCGCGTGATCGGCCAGAAAGCGTGCCGGGAGATGATCGAGATCCTCAAGGGCGTCGTCAGGGAAGGCACCGGCAAGAAGGCCGCGATCGAGGGCGTCGAGGTTGCCGGCAAGACCGGCACGACCCAGAAGATCGATCCCAAGACGAAGCAGTACACGCACGAGAAATACATCGCCTCGTTCGTCGGGTTCGCGCCCGCGGACGACGCGAAGGTCTGCATCGCGGTCGTGATGGACGAGCCTCAGGGGGGATCGTACTACGGCGGCGCGGTGGCCGCGCCGGTCGTGGGCAAGATCCTTCAGCGCGGCCTGGTCTACGTGAAATAGCCGGCGCCCCGGGGGGCGCCGTAGGAGAGGGGGAATCATGTCTGCCGAGGGTCGGCGGTCCATACCCGCATGGTTGCGGCATATCTACCTGCACACCGGAAGGCTGCAGTATCCGCGTCGGAAAGAGGGGGGAAAGATGGGCGTGAAACTGAGCGATCTTCTGGAAGCGTTCCCGGGCGAGCGGGTGAACTTCCGCGAGGCCGAGATCCGGGCGATCACCTGCGACTCGCGGGCCGTCACCGCGGGCTCCGTGTTCGTCGCGGTGCCGGGCACGAAGCTGGACGGCAACGCGTTCATCGACGATGCGATCCGACGCGGAGCCAGCGCCATCGTCTCCGAGAAAGTCATCACCTGCTGCCCCGTGCCGGTCATCCGGGTCGACAACGCCCGCGATGCCCTGTCGGAGCTCGCGATCCGCTTCCACGGCGACCCGACGTCGCGAATGAATGTCGTGGGCGTCACCGGGACCAACGGCAAGACGACCACCACCTACCTCCTGCGCTCGATTTTCGAAGCCGCGGGCGAAAAGGCCGGGCTCATGGGCACGATCTCCCATGCGATCGGGAATCGCCTCCTCCCCAGCGACAACACCACCCCCGGAGCCGACCAGCTCCAGCGCATCTTCGCCGAGATGGTCGCCGCAGGCTGCAAATCGGCCGCGATGGAGGTCTCCTCCCATTCGCTCGACCAGGGGCGCGTCAAGGGCGTCCGCTTCGCCGCGGGCATCTTCACGAACCTGACCCGCGACCACATGGACTATCACCCGACGATGGAGCATTACCGGGCCGCCAAAGGCAGGCTCTTCGAGCAGATTCCGGCCAGGGGCATCGTCGCGCTGAACGCGGACGACGAAGCCTCCGCCCACTATGCCGCCAACACGGACGCCCATGTCGTCTACTACGGCATCAAGCGGAAAGCGGAGGTCGCCGCGCAAGTCGAACTGGGCACCTTCAACGGCACGCGGCTCAAGATGAAGCTCGGAACCGAAGACGTCCTCGTCCACACGCGCTTAATCGGCACCCACAACGTCTACAACATCCTGGGCGCCGCCGCCTGCACCTGGGCGATGGGATACGACCTGGACCAGATCAAGTCGGGCCTGGAAAACCTGACGGCCGTGCCCGGCCGCCTGGAGCCCGTTGAGGCGGGGCAGGACTATGCGGTCCTCGTCGACTACGCCCACACGGACGACGCTCTCCGGAATGTGCTCAACTGTCTCCGGCCTCTGGTCCGGGGACGGCTCCTGGTCGTATTTGGCTGCGGGGGCGATCGCGACCGCGGCAAGCGGCCCAAGATGGGCCGGGTCGCGTCGGAAATGGCGGATAAGGTCTTCCTGACGAGCGACAACCCCCGCAGCGAGAGCCCCACCGCGATCCTCAGCGACGTGGTGGAAGGGATCAAGAAGGGCGCGGATTACACGATCGAGCCCGAGCGCCGCGCGGCGATCAAACTCGCGCTGCAGTGTGCCCAGAAGGATGACGTGGTCCTGATCGCCGGCAAGGGCCACGAGACGTATCAGATCTTCAAGGATCGGACGATCGGCTTTGACGATCGCCAGATCGCCCGGGAGATCCTGGGGGAGCTCGCGAAGAAGTAGGCGTCGGGAAGTCGGGAAGTTCGGCCCGGAGGCCGCGGACGGGGATGGACGTCCGTGCGGTCCGTGTTGGGACCCGGGGAGGGTCCCGGAGGGGGGAAGAATCGATGGTGGGCGGCACACATCTCTACGGCGGCTTCAATCTTTCGCCCTATCTGGCCCTCAAGGTCTTCGAGGCCGTCCGGGAACTCACGTCTCAGAACCTTGATAGCTCGCTCTCGCATGTCGACGACGACAACTGCGAGATTTGTCGCCGGACCCAGCCGAAGGAGTCGGAACATGATGCTGCTGAGCCAGGTCGCTCGGGCCGTGAGTGGGCGGCCTAGCCGTCCTCTCGCGGGCCAGGACGTCGTCGGGATTTCGACCGACACGCGGTCGATCCGCGCGGGAGACCTCTTCTTCGCCCTGCGGGGCGCCCACTTCGACGCCCACGACTATCTCGCTCAGGCCTTCGAGAAGGGCGCTGTGGCGGCCGTCGTCGACCGGCCTGTCGAGACGACCGGGCTGACCCTCACCGTGGGAAATACGCTGGAGGCCTTGGGAGATCTCGCCGCCGCCTACCGCATGACCCTGGGAGCGCGCGTCATCGGAGTGGCGGGTTCGAACGGCAAGACCACGACCAAGGAAATGATCGCCCACATCCTGGGCCGCGACCGCCGGGTCGTCAAAGCCCAGGGCAGCTTCAACAACCAGGTCGGCGTCCCGGTCACCATCTTTCAGGCGGATCAGCAGACGGAAAGCCTCATTCTGGAGATCGGGACGAATCATCCGGGCGAAATCGCAAGGCTTGGCGCTCTGGCGCGGCCCGACATCGCGGTCCTGGTCAGCATCGGGGCAGAGCACCTCGAGGGCCTGGGATCCCTCGACGGCGTCGCCGACGAAGAGACGGCGATTTTCGAGCACCTGCGCAGCGGCGGCTATGCGGTCCTTCACGACGATCCCCGGATCCTGTCGCGCCTCAAGCTGCCGGCGGAGAAGTACATCACCTTCGGGCTGACCCCGAGCGCGGACCTGCACCCGACCTGGATCGAGGGGATGTCGTTCGAGGTGAGGGGCGTCCGCTTCACCCTCAATCTGCTCGGAGAGTGGAACATCCAGAATGCCCTGGCCGCGATCGCGGTGGCGATGCTCCACGGGATTCCGCTCGACGAGTGCGCGCGGCGCCTGGCCGACGTCAGGCCCGCCAAGATGAGGATGGAGCGTCTCGAGCTGGCGGGGGTCACGATCATCAACGACGCGTACAACTCCAATCCCGAGTCCGCCTCCCGGGCGGTCCGGGAGTTCGCGAAGTATCCGTCGACCGGACGCCGCGTGGCGGTGATCGGCGACATGGGCGAACTCGGGACGACCTCCGAGACCTACCACCGCGAGCTGGGCCGCCAGCTGGCCCGCAGCGCCGTGGACGTCGTCGTCGGGGTCGGCCGTGAATGCCGGGCGCTGCTTGCAGAGCTGGACGGGCAGAAGGAGCGCCACGGGTTTGAGACGGTGGACGACCTGAAACCCCGTCTGGAGGGCCTGATCCGGACCGGCGACGCGGTGCTCCTCAAGGGGTCCCGGCGCGTGGGTCTGGAGCGGGTGGTCAAGTGGATGGGCGAAAGGACAACCTGAGATGCTTCTGTGGCTGCTTGGGACCGGATCCGGCGACGCGCACCACACGCTCCGGGCGGCGCTGGCCGGCCTGGTCGCATTCGGAGCCTGTCTCCTGCTGGGACCCCGCGTCATCTCCTGGCTCCGGGCCAAGAAGGTGGGCGAGCGCACGGCGAAGGACGATTCGAAGCAACTCGATCAGCTGATGCAGGGGAAGTCCGGGACGCCGACGATGGGCGGAGTCTTCGTGGTGGCGGCGATCCTGGCGAGCCTGAGTCTTTTCGGAGATTTCACCAATCCCGTCCTGTGGGTGCTGGTCTTCACGCTCGTGTCCCTGGGCGCGCTGGGAGCGGCCGACGACTACCTCAAGCTCTCGGGAAAGTCCAAGTCCGGGATGCGGATGAAGACGAAGTTCCTGCTCCAGATGGCGATCAGCGTCGCCGTCGGGATGCTCCTCCACATGGCGCTCGTGCGCACCGACGGCAACCTCGCCTCGAAGCTCTACATTCCGTTCTTCGGGGGGATCAACCTCGGGCACCTGGCCTATCCGTGGTTCGTGATGCTGGTGATCGTCGCGACGACGAACGCGGTGAATATCACGGACGGACTGGACGGCCTGGCGGGGGGCTGTCTGGGGATCTCCACGTTCGCCTATACGGCGGTCGCCTACGTGGTCAGCCGGGTGGACTATTCGAAATACCTCGGCCTCCCCTATGTCAGCGGCAGCGCGGAGGTGGCGGTCTTCGGAGCGGCGATGCTCGGGGCGACCCTGGGCTTCCTGTGGTTCAACACCCATCCCGCGCAGGTCTTCCTGGGCGACTCGGGCTCGCTCCCGCTGGGAGGGGCCCTGGGGCTCATGGCCTGCGCGACGAAGCAGGAACTGCTGCTCTTCCTCGTGGGAGGGGTCTTCGTCATCGAGGCGGGGTCGAGCCTTCTTCAGATCTTGAGCTTCAAGATGACGGGGAAGCGCATCTTCAAGATCGCCCCCTTGCACCATCACTTCCAGTTCCTGGGGCTGCCGGAGACCAAGATCACGCTGCGGTTTTGGATCGTGGCGGCGCTCCTGGCGGTCTCGAGCCTGGCCCTTCTGAGAGCGAGGTGATCCGATGAAACGGTTCGAAGTGCTCTTCGGCGTCCTCTTCCTCCTCGTCTGCGAAGGCTGCGCGTCCATGGCGCGAAGGCTGAGGAAGTCCTGCTTTCTATGACGTTGAGCCCGGGCCGCCGGAGGCCGCTCTTTGAACCGGCGGTAGACCGGGCTACTCGTTGTCAGGCTTCCTGGCCCCCTGCCTCTTGCGCTCATGTCCGCCTCTTGGGGGTTGGGGATCTGACCGTCGCTCCCCGGGTCGCAAAGCCTGGGGATCTCGCACGGTCATTTTGCAACGCCGGCCCTGCGTCCTCGGTTCGGACAGGATTGG
>DATGFI010000165.1:0-2760 GCA_035309205.1 Planctomycetota bacterium
AGGTCGGGCGGAAAGCTGCCATTGAAGAGCGAGGTCAGCTCGTCGGGGCCGGCCGTCGCCGCCAGAAGGTTGAGCGCGTTCACGCGGGTCTCCATCGACTGCCAGCCCGCCTTGACCTGCTCCGCGAGCGCCTTCAGCGCGAGAGGGGACTTCACGGCCTTCAGGGCGAAGGCTTCGTGGCCCGGATCGTCGAATTGGAAGGCTTTCGCTTCGTAGGCCGGAAGCCACTTATCGCGAAGCTCATTGGCCACCAGCCATAGCGCGTGCTCGAGGAAACGGTCCATCGGCTTGTCCAGGACGTGCATCGCGATCCTGATCGAGCGAGGATCCGCGAACCCCTTCAGGGCGCGAACGGCTTCGAGCCGCACGCGGGGGTGCTCGTCGGCGACCTGGGCTTCGAGAAGAACCAGCGCGTCGGGAATTGCCGCATGGCCGAGGATCCGGGTGGCCGCGGCCCGCGCATTCCCGTCCTGGGCCCGAAGCAACTCCTTCAGGAGCGGGACGTCCAGGGCGTCGACGGTTTCCGACGCCCAGAGCGCTTCCAGGCGGTCATGGTCGTCGGTCAACGTCTTCGTCCAGGCGGCGAGGGCGACCGAAACCTCCTTGGGGTTGCGTTCGGCCAGCACCCGCTTGGCGAAATGACGCGTCCACGCCTCGGGGGCCTTCAGCTGCTCCAGCAGCTCGGAAAGAGGAGCGTCGACCAGTCTGGGCCTGGCGACCAGGGGCCGGCCCTTGGCCGTGACCCGCCAGATGCGGCCGTGGGTCTTGTCGCGCCGCGGATCCCGAAATCCGACTTCGCCGTGGTTGATGATGGGGTTGTACCAGTCGGCGATGTAAAGAGCCCCGTCCGGACCCATCCGGACGTCGATGGGCCGGAAGGCGCGGTCGGTGGACGTGATCAGGTCGGGCATCAGCTTGGAGGAGAAGCCAGAGCCGTCGTCGCTGAGGGCGAAGCGCACGACGCGATTGGCGCGGAAGTCGTTCGTGATGATGCTCCCCTGCCAGTCGTCGGGGAAATGTCGGCCGCTGATGACCTCGTTGGCGCAGTATTTGGGCTGACCGGGATTCAGTCCGGGAAAGCTCTTGTCGCCGCTGGGGAAGTGGGGGTAGGTGAACCCGGGGATCAGATAGTGGATCCCGTCCCCGCCGGCGCCATCGGTGCCGAAGGAGTTGCCCCAGCGGTCGAACTCGTGCCCCCATGGATTGCACATGCCCTTGCAGAAGACCTCCAGATCCAGGCTCGCGGGCCGGAAGCGCCAGATGCCGCCCCCGCCGAGGCGCCGCGTTCCCTGGGGCGTTTCGATATGACTGTGGATATAGATGGACTGGTTGAAGTAGAGCGCGCCGTCGGGTCCCCAGCGGAAGGTGTGCAGGATGTGGTGCGTGTCCTCCGTGCCGAAACCCGACAGGATGACGCGGCGCTGGTCGGCTTTGCCGTCGCCGTGGGAGTCGCGGAGATGGATAAGCTCCGTACTGTTGGCCACGTAACAGCCGCCATCGCCGGGCTCGATGCCGGTGGGGATGTGCAGTCCCTCGGCGAAAACGGTCGACTTGTCCGCCTTGCCGTCGCCGTCGGTGTCCTCGAGGATGACGATCTTGTCGTTGGGGATCTCCCCGGGGGCGACCATCGGATAGGTGCTCGACGTCGAGATCCAGAGCCGGCCGCGCGCATCGAAGTTCATCTGCGTGGGCTTGGCCACGAGCGGGTCGGCGGCGAAGAGGTTGACCTCGAATCCTTCGGCGACCTTGAAGCTCCGGCGTTCGATCTCGGGGTCGGGCGGCGGCGGATCCGCTTGGGGGGTCTGCAGGAGGAGGGCCAGGGCGAGAGCAATCATCGGACGGGCTCCAGAACGTAGGTGTGGGCGACGGGGATGCAGAGCTTCGCGATCTCCGCGTCCTTCTCATTCAGAATCGGCGGATATTTCGGGAATTCGGCGGTCAGGTGACCCTGCTCCTTGCGGCGGAAGCCGAAGATATACGTATCGTTCTGAGGGCGCCAGTAGTGGAAGTAATGGAGGTTCTTCTCGGCGATCAGCCCGCGCAACCTGTCGAGCTGCTCGAAGTCCGGGCCCTTGGTGAGGGGAATTCCCTGGGCCCATTCCGCGGCCGTCGCGGTCGCGACCGGAATCCCGTCGACCTTGAGGACGTGCTTACCCGCCGCGAGCCCGGGAGCTCTCAGCCTCCGTGCTCCGCACGGCAAGTTCTTGTCAGTGAGCGAAGTGGGCCCGCCGGCAGGGAGCTCCATGTCTCCCACGAGCGGGACCAGGCCCAGCGCCCGCTCGATCGCCCCCGTCGCCGCGCGGTAGCCGCGGTCGTTGAGGTGGATGCCGTTCTGAGTCAACGGCCCCTCCTTCGAGCCCGCCAGATCGAAGAGGTTGACGAAGCCGTAGCTTCGGCGTCCGGCGACCATCTGCATCGCCTCGACGTAGAGGCGAAGGTTTCGGTTGTGCTCCACCGGATCCGGAAGGGGACGGCCCAGGTCCTCATGACGGATCGGCGATAGAAGGATGATTCGGGCCTGGGTGCGCGAGAGCATGTCGAGCATCCGATCGAGCTGCTGGATGAACGGTTCGACTCCGGCCGGGCCCGCGTACGATTCGCTCATGCCGTAGGCGAGGAAAATCACGGTGGGCTTCAGGTCGGCCACGTGCTTGGAGAGGCTGCTGAAGCCGTCGGCGGCACTGCCGAACTCCGCGCGGGCCTCGCCCCAGACGGTATCGCCGTCCCAGCCCAGATTCCGGAACGTCACGTTTCGGCCGG
>DATGFI010000166.1:0-2054 GCA_035309205.1 Planctomycetota bacterium
CGAGCCCGCCCCGGAACCCAAGCGGGAGGTGAAGAAGGCGGTCGCCCCGCCGCCCGTCGCCGTCGTCTTCACCCCGCCCGTGCGCTCCCTCAAGACCGAAATTGACGAGCTGATCGCCGACGGGAAGTGGCGTGACGCCCGCGCCCGCGTCGCGGCCAGCTTCAGCAGCCCGGTCGGCGACCCCGAGCGTCTCGAACTCGCCCAGCTCGGCATCCGCATCAACCAAGAATTGCTCCAGAACCGGGCCGACGAGAAGGATGTCGAGCTGTACGAAATCCAGCAAGGCGACACGCTGGAGTCGATCGCCAAGAAATTCCGCGCCCTCAGCGGGGTGAAGGGCGCCATCATGTACGTGAACAACTACAAGGAAAACGCCCTCCTCCGCGCCGGCCGGAAGCTCCGCCTCCCCAAGGGCTCCTGGTCGCTCCTGGTCGACAAGTCCCTCTTCAAGATGTGGGTCCTCTACGAAGGTTGCCCGTTCAAGGGATACACGATCACCACCGGCGCGCCGAACAAGGAGACTCCGGTCACGAAGTTCGTCGTCGGCGGCAAGAACCCGAAGCCAGCCTGGTGGCCGCCCTCCGACGTCAAGATTCAGGGCAAGACGCCGGTTCCCTACGGCGATCCCCAGAATCCCCTGGGCGATTGGTGGATCTCCCTCGAGCACGACCTCTTCCACGGGATCGGGATCCACGGCACCAACGATCCGGGCTCGATCGGCTCCAAGGCCTCCAACGGCTGCATCCGTATGTTGAACGAAGAGGTGGTCGAGGTCGCAGCCCTCGCCTATAAAGGCATGGTCGTCACGATCGTCGAGTGAGCGTTCGCGCTTCGGGGCGCGTATTGCGGAAGACGACCGCGGAGACTGCCGCGATCCCATTCTCGCTCGTTCTCCTGGCGACCGCCGTTCCGGGCACCTGGGCCTTCAAGGAGCGGCTCGGCCTCATCCGACGTTGCGCCAACCGGACCTACTTCGACTCCTCGGAATGGGAGTGCTTGGATTGGGGCCTATACTGGCTGTTCTGGCCCTGCCACAAGGCGCGGCCGCCCGGGGCCGTCCATTTCAGCGACCGGGCGTATCCCACCTTCCAGGGCCTCAGCGCGCCTTAGGTCCAGCTCCGGACCGCTACAGCTTCTGCCGGAATTCCTTCAGGATCTCCGTCGGAATCGGCCGCCCCTTCCACAGCTTGAACTGGTGATTGGCCTGGCGGAGGAACATCTCGACGCCGTCGATTCCCAGCGCTCCGAGCGCCCTCGCATCCCGAAGGAACTTCGTGTTCCGGGGCGTGTAGACGGTGTCCAGAACCACCATGTCCTTCTTGAAGAGCGAGGGATCCACCGGGGACTCCTCCGTCCTGGGCGTCATCCCGACCGACGTGCCGTTCACGATAATCTGGGCCCGCGCGTCCATCAGGCTCTCCCAGCGGACGAACTCGGTCCCCAGCTCCTCTGCGAGCGCCTTCCCTCGTTCGAACGTACGGTTGGCGATGACCACGCGGGCCGCCTCGCGCTTGAGACCCCAGGCGATCGCCCGCGACACGCCCCCCGCCCCCAGGACAAGCGCCCGCATCCCATAAATCCCATGGGACCATTTCTTCACCGCGGCGTCCTGGATCGCCTCCATCGCGCCTGGGAGGTCGGTATTGGAGCCCAGCAGCCGGCCGTCCCGGATCGTCACCGTGTTGGCCGCGCCGACTCCGCGGACGATGTCGTCCGACTCGTCGACCAGACCCGCCACCGCCTGCTTGTGGGGGATCGTCACCGAGCAGCCCCTCAGTTCCATCGCCTCGGCGAGCGCGCGCAGCCCTCCGGGATCATCGACCTTGATCCTTACGTAGCGCGCGTTCATGCCCAGATGTTTGAAGACGTCGTTGAAGACGAGCGGACTCTTGGAGTGGGCCACGGGATCGCCCACGACGCCGTAGACTTCCGTCGCGTCGTCGATCGTCTTGGCCTGGTAGAGGCGAATCATGTCCTCGACGGTCAGCTGGCCGGGCGCCGATTCGAAGCCCGCTTTGAGAGAGACGAAGGTCAGCCAGCCCCCGTAGCGGTGG
>DATGFI010000167.1:0-5828 GCA_035309205.1 Planctomycetota bacterium
GCGCCGGCCTCTTCGAAATCTCCAATCGACGCTAAAGCGACCACCCCTTGCGATACTCGCGCTTGATCCACTGATCGGCCTCGGGGCAATTCTTGACCTTCAGGTTGACGGGGTCCCACTCGAACTTCTTGCCCAGTCGCATGGCGAGGTTGCCCAGCAGGACGAACTCCGTGAACGGCCCGGCATGGTCGAAGTTGGACATCGCTTTGGGGCCGCCCTTGCAGGCGTTGACCCACTCGGCATGGTGACCGGGAGAACGGGGGAGGGTCGGCTCGGGCTTCTTGATCTCGCTGCCTTTGGGGAGCCAAATGCTCCTGCCGCCGTAATCGTCGGGCGAATAAAGCGTGCCTTTGGACCCGATGCAGAGCGAGCCGGAACCCGATATCTTCTCCCCCTGGAGCAGGTCCAGCGGGGGCTGGACGAGTTCGCCGTCCTTGCGGCCTTCGTACCAGGTGAGCTTCACCGGCGGCATGTCCCCGCGCGCGCCGAACTCGTAGACGACCTTTGCCCAGCCGGGGTAGGTTTCAGGGTTCAGGGGCTCGGACTGCGCCTCGACGGTCAGGGGGGCGCCGAGCTTGAGGGCGAGATAGGGCAGGTTCGACGTATGGCAGGCCATGTCGCCGAGGGCGCCCGTGCCGAAGTCCCACCAGCCGCGCCACACGAAATGCAAGTAGGCCTTGTTATGGAAGGGCCGCACGGGAGCCGGCCCGAGCCACTCATCCCAGTGGATGTGGGCGGGTACCTCGTGGACGTCCTTGGGACGGGCGACGATGTTCGGCGACTGCGGCCATACGGGGCGGTTCGTCCAGATGTGCACCTCTTTGACGTCTCCGATGCCGCCGGCCTGGATGATCTCGACAGACTCGCGCAGGTTGTTGCCCGCGGTGCCCTGATTGCCCATCTGGGTGGCGACCTTGTACTTGGCCGCGGTCTCCCGCATGACGCGGGCTTCGTAAATGTCGTGCGTCATGGGCTTCTGGGTATAGACGCCCTTGCCCAGCTTCATCGCCATCACGCTGGCGCAGGCATGGTGATTGTCGGGGATCCCGACGGTGACCGCGTCGATGTCCTTGGCCATCTCGTCGAACATCCTCCGGTAATCGAAGTACTTCTTCGCGTTGGGGAATTTGGCGCCGGCCTCGCCGTTGCGCTTATCGTCGATGTCGCACAGAGCGACGATATTCGCCAGCTTGCTGACGTTGCCCATGTCGCTGCCGCCCTGGCCGCCCGTGCCGATGCAGGCGACGTTGAGCTGGGCGTTGGGCGATTTCTCCTGACCGAATCCGACTTGGCGGCCGGCGATCCAGAATCCGGCGGCGCCCACCCCGGCATTCTGGAGGAACTGACGGCGGTTCGTGCGCTGGGTCATGGATTTCTTCCTTATAAGGTCCGCAAACTAATACAACCCGACCCCTTCGGTGTTACGCAAAAGCAATTCCGCCGGGAATCCGGCGGTTTGCGCAGGCTGCGGAGACGGCTCCGACCTAGACCTCCCAGCCCTTTCGGTACTCGCGCTTGATGTACTGGTCCGCCTCGGGGCAGTTGGTGGCCTTCATGTTAGGACCGTCCCATTCGAGCTTCTTCCCGGTGCGGAAGGCGGGGATTCCGATGAGCACGGTCTCCGTGAAGGGGCCCGAATAGGAGAAGTCGCCGAGCGACTTGGGGCCTCCCTTGCAGGCCGTGATCCACTCCTGATGGTGGCCGCCCATTCCGCCCGGGACCCTCGGGAGGGTCTGCTCGATCTTGAGGTCCCGGTGGCTGACCAGCTTGCCATCCAGGTAGACCTTCCAGTCTCCGGTCTGCTCGTCCGTCACGACGATCGTCCCCTTGTCGCCCACGAGGATGTTGCCGTTGGGCACGAGAATCTTGTCCTTCTCGTCGTCCCGGAGCGTGATGCCCTTGGCGATATCCTGGGGCGGGAGCTTGCCGCCGTCGTACCAGGTGAACTTGAGGGGCGGCAGGTCGCCCCGTTTGGGGAACTGGCAGCGGACGATCATCCACTTCGGGCCGGTCTCCTTGTTGAGCGGATCGCCCTCGGCCTCGGCGCTGATCGGGTAGCCGAGTTTGAGGCCCCAGAAGGCGGCGTCCATGACGTGGCAGGCCATGTCCCCGAGGGCACCCGTGCCGAAGTCCCACCAGCCGCGCCAGCGGAAGTCGTGGTAGACCTTGTCGACGTAGGGGCGCATCGGGGCGGGACCGATCCACTCCTCCCAGTGGATGTGCGGGGGAATCGGATCGGTCTTGTTGGGCCGATCGATGCCCTGGGGCCAGATCGGCCGGTTCGTCCAGCAATGCACTTCGGTCACATTTCCGATGATGCCCTGCTGCAGGGCCTCCACCATGCGGCGGCGCTCGTCCCGAGAGTGCCCCTGATTGCCCATCTGTGTCGCGACCTTCTTCTCCGCGGCGAGCTTCGTCAGCGTGCGCGCCTCGTAGATGCTGTGGGTCATGGGCTTCTCGACGTAGACGTGCTTGCCCAGGCGCAGGGCGCGGACCGCCGCTGGCGCGTGATGGTGGTCCGGGGTGCCGACCGTCACCGCATCGATGTTCTTCTCTTCCTTCTCAAGCATGATGCGGTAGTCGGTGTACTTCCGCGCCTCCTTGAATTTCTCGCCCGCCTTGTTGAGTCGGTTCTCGTCGATATCGCAGAGCGCGACGATGTTCTCCTTGCCGCAGCCTTCGACGCTGGCATAGCCGCGTCCGCCCGTGCCGATGCAGGCGACGTTCAGCTTGGCGTTGGGACCCTTTTCCTGGGCGTAGACGGACTGGCGTCCCGTGATCCAGAAGCCGACGCCCGCCGCGCCGGCGCTTCCGGCGTTCCTGAGAAAATCGCGACGATTGATTCGGGTCGACATCACCGGTCTCCTTAATCCCCAGCCTTGTTGGAACGAGGGCGCGATCGGCGCCCGACTATAGTTTCTGAGCGGCCTGGCGGACGGCGGCAAGGCACTCCCGGACGTCGTCGAGGAGCTTGGGTCCGTTCTTCTCGTACTCCAGGGCCAGGATGCCGGAGAACTTCACGTCCTTGAGCGCGTGGAGAACGCCGAGCACGTCGAGTTTTCCCTTGCCCAACACCTTCTCGTCCTCGCCCTTGGGCCCGGAGAAATCTTTGATGTGGACGTCGTGCACCCTCGGGCCCAGCGCCTTGATCCACTGGACCGGGTCCTCGCCGATGCGGAGGACGTGCCCGGTGTCGACGCAGGAACCGATTTCCACGGGCCACTTCTCGACGGCCTTCTGGACCTGTTCGAGACGGCCGTAGGTCTTGTCCTCCGGCCCGTGGTTGTGGATGGCCACCTTGATCCCGTACTCCCGGGTCAGAGTCGCCAGCGATTCGAAGCTGTCGGCCGAAGGATTCGCGGAGTAGACGGAGAAGCCCATGGCCTTGGCGAACTCAAAGGCTTTCTTCGTTGCCTCGACGTTCTTGGAGAAGCCCTGGACTCCCCAGGAGAGGATCTGGACCCCTGCGGCCTTCATCTTCTCCTTGGCTTCGTCGATCTTGAGTTTGTCGTCGGTGATTGGTAGCTGCTTGCTGAAGAACTGGCCATACTTCAGGTCCAGGTCCTTCAGATGTCCCAGGGTCTGCTCGAAACTGAAATCACGCAGGGTGTAGGTCTGCAGGCCCATCTTGAACCCGCCGTAGGCCTCCTGCGCGCCGAGGCGCACGGGAAGGGCGAAGGCCGCGGCTCCGGCGGCGGCGCCACGGAGAACATCACGTCGGGACATGCTCATCAATTTGGCCTACTCTCAACCGACAGGAGAACCCGCTCGGTTCGTGGGTCGAACCTAAAAGATATACGTTCCATCCGGAAGCGGCAAGCTATTAAACAGGTCGTCGTCGCGATTCCGGGGTTCTCCGCTAAAGATTCGGTCCCGGCAGGTCGATTCTGTAATTGAGAAGGAGCGAAGGAAAGCTCCCCAGGTCGGGAGGCGAGCCCGTCCGGTGGGCCCTTGGGGGCGCCTCCGGAAGATTGGGACGGGGCCTCCCGCCGGGAACCGGCCCCAGTCCGGCGCCCCAGAGACGGAAGAAATAAACCGCCTGAGCGGAACTGATCGCCCCATAAGGGGGCCTGCCGCTCCGGCGGTTGTTCTTTTGAGGGCATCCGGGAATCGTGGGGAGGGCGGCGCGACGAGCGAGGAGCCGCCGGCGTTCTTTCTTCGAGCGGGGAAGCATTCCCGGTAGCGGCTCAACTGCCTCGGCCAGATCCTTCGGCTCCTCGCCCGCCTCCACCCCGCCGGTCGGATCGAGCTTCATGACCGCTCGCCCTCGGCCGTTGATTCCCCATTCCGGCGTCCGACGACAGCCTCCGGTCGAGTGCCCTCCATCGAGTCCTTGCTCAGTCCTTCAGTCCTGACCGTCGGAGGGATCGGCATTTTCGAATAGCGACAATTCCGGTCCCGACGGGTATGGTATTCCCGAGGAGGACTTTCATGCTGGATACCCTGCGATTACTCTGCGGCTACACCTTGTGGGCAGACGGGAAAATGCTCGATGCCAGCTCGAAGCTGAGTCCCGAGCACTGGACCAAAGACCTGGGGAGCAGCCTGAAGTCCGTGCGCGATACCGTCGTCCATATCGCGTCCGCCCAGTGGATCTGGATCTCGAGGTGGAAGGGAGAATCCCCCATGGCGATGTGGACCGCGGCCGACTATCCCACGCAGGCGTCGGTCCTGGAGAGGTGGAGGCCGCTCAGATCGGAGCTGGCGTCGTTCGTCGCCGAGCAGACGGAAGACTCCCTCAGGAGGCCGATTTCCTACCGGAACCTGAAGGGGGATCCGTTCACCTATCCCCTCGGCCACCTGATGCTCCATTTCGGCAACCATTCGACCTATCACCGCGGCCAGGTGACGACGCTCCTCCGCCAGCTGGGCGCCCAGCCGGAGTCGACGGACCTGATTCTGTACTACATGCAAATGTCCAAGGAGAGGTGACTGGTCAGCGGCTGGGGGAGAGTCGGGGCTTGGCATCGGCGACGGCAAGAGGCCCCTTCCAGGCCGCGGTTACGATCTCGACCGAAGGTTTTCCACATGATGAAGGGGCCGCAATTCCCGGAACTCTGTCTGGAGGGCTTCGACCTCGAGGCGAGCAGATTCCGGATCGCTCTGGCGGCCGTGGCCCCGTCCTCCCGGTTCGGCGCGCGCGATTCCATGGACCAGAGTCGGGCCGGACCCTCCGTGAGGACCCTTGAAGCGCACGTCGACCGAGAGGACTGACCAGATGATTCGATACAAGATCGGCAATGACCTTCCGCTCGATTCGGTGATCGAGCTCTATCACGCGTCGACCCTCGGAGAGCGTCGGCCGATCGACAACCGGGAGCGGATGGCGTCAATGCTCCGCCACGCGAATCTGGTCGTGACGGCGTGGGACGACGGACTCCTGGTCGGCATCTCCCGCGCGCTCAGTGACTTCAGCTTCGTGACGTACCTTTCCGACCTCGCCGTGCGCCGCTCGCACCAGAAGCAGGGCATCGGGAGGGAACTGGTGCGGCGCACCCAGGCCCTGGGTGGAAAGGACGCAAAACTCATCCTCCTGGCGGCGCCGGCGGCGGAGCAGTACTATCCCCGCATCGGATTCTCCCGTCATCCCCAAGCCTGGATCCTAGGTGCCGACGAGCGCGTTCGATAAGGGACGGACGAGCCCGAGTCCGATCGGCGGGCAGATCCTCCTTCATCCGCGCGCCAGGTCCCCAATTCTTGCCTTTGTCGGGTGAAACCTTACGATGGGGGGAGTCTTCGGGGGAATCATCGATGGCCAAACGCGTCCGCATCGGCATCGTCGGCGCCGGGTTCGCCGCCCACTTTCATCTGGCGAGCTACGAGAAAGT
>DATGFI010000168.1:0-5679 GCA_035309205.1 Planctomycetota bacterium
TCCCAGCAGGAGGCAGGCTTCAAAGCCGCCCTCGATCTCCTTGGCATACTCGGCTTCGCGCGAGCCGATGCGAGGAACCTCCCCCAGGCCGGGTCGCTGGGGCTCGGCCCCCGGCTTGATCGAACGGCACCAGATTTTGCCCTGATCTTCCAGGTCATAGCGCAGCCAATCGGCGGTCACGATCTTGAGCAGTTCGGTCGTCAGGTCGGGCAGCAGGGTCTGCACCGCCTTCTTCTGACGCAGGACTGCGGCGATGCGTTCGAGCATGGGGCCGTTGTACTCCTGGCGGCCGGACGTTTCAACACTAAAGGGAGCGCTCCCGGTGTAGTATGGGTGGACCATGGCAACGGCCAGGAATGTTTCTGCCGCCCTCGGAATTTCGATGCTGCTTTGCTCGGCGGCACCGGCTCGGGATTCCGGCCGAGATCCGATCCAGATCCGGGTGGCCCCCGAAGGCTGGGGGGATGCGGACCCGGGCGATATCCAGAAGGTTCTAGAGTCCGCCGGACGGACGCTCCTGCTCCAGCTTCCGGATCTCAAGCTTCCTCCGATCGATGTGTCTCGTTCCCGGACGGGGCCGATCACGCTGTTTCAGCGGGGATCGGGCGGGGAGTACCGGATCCGCCTCGACGTGGAAGGCCGCCAGTGGGCCCAGTTCTCCTTCCAGTTCGGCCACGAGATCTGTCACGTGGTTTGTGGGTGCGTCGAGCATCCCAATCCCGACCTCTGGTTCGAGGAGTCGATCTGCGAAATGGCTTCGCTCTATGTCCTGGGTCGGATGGCTGAGGAGTGGAAGGCTCGTCCGCCCTACGCGAACTGGAAGGACTATGCCCCCGCACTCCAAAGGTACCGGGACGAGCGGCTGGCGCAGGGAAAGCTCCCCGCGGGGATGTCACTGGCGGATTGGTTCGGGGAGAAGGGTGCGGCGCTGCGCGAGGATCCCCGCCAGCGCCCGCTCAACCTCATCGTCGCATCGGCATTGCTGCCGATGTTCGAGGCCGCGCCCGAACGCTGGGGGGCCCTGCCGTTTCTCAACGTCGTCCGCGGGGACGCGACCCGGAGCTTCCCGCGCTACCTCGGCGACTGGTCGCGGTCGGCTCCGGAGAAGCACCGGGAGCTTATCGCGACGCTCGCTTCCCGCTTCGGAACGACCGCGGATCGGTGAGCGGATTGCTCATGAGCCCGGCTCGGCGCGCCACGCTCCTGCTCCTCGCCACCACCGTCCTGTGGGGATCCAGCTTCTTCACGATGAGCTGGGGAACGCGGGGCATCGCTCTCCACCTGGGATCCGGCGCCGCCCCCTCCGCCTTCCTTTTTCTGCGGTTTCTCGCTTCGGCGGTGATCCAGGTGGCGATCTTTCCGTCGCTGCTGAAGGATTTGACGGGCCCCCTCGTCCGGGCGGGGGTGACGCTGTCGCTTCCCTTCTATGCAGGGTTCTTCTTGCAGGCAACCGGACTCGTCTCCTCGACCTCGACGGTCGTGGCCTTCCTGACCAGTCTCTTCGTCGTGATCACCCCGCTGGTCGGCCGGCTCTTCTTCCGGGAGATCGTCGCTTCCAGCACGCTCGTGGGCGCGTTCATTTCGCTGGGCGGCGTCTACGTGATGACCGACCCATCCGTCGGGCTGGGGCGGGGAGAGCTGTTGTCGATCGCCTGCGCGGTCGCCTTCGCATTTCAGATCCAGATGACGAACGTCGTCACGAGGCACCATCGTCCCGAGGCGATCTCGTTCGTGCAGTTCTGCTGCGCCGTGATCTACTCGGGGATCACCCTGGCCGCCCTGGGCGTGAATCCCGGGAACCTGCTCCGCTCGCTGGGCGAGCGGCACGTCGCCTGGACCGTCCTTTACGGGGCCGCGGCCTGCTCGGTGATTGCGATGGGTGTCCTGAACCGCTATCAACGGGAGATTTCCGCGACCCGGGCATCGGTGATTTATATGATCGAGCCGGTTTTCGCGGCCCTGTTCGCGGCGCTTCTGGCCGGCGAGTCGATGACGGCCCGAAAGATCCTGGGGGGCGCGGTCATCCTGATCGGCAACCTGGCTTGCGAGCTGATGGGGCGGCAGACTCCGGAGGAGAAGATGGCATGAAAGACTATTTCGGCGGACGAGAAGAGAAGCTGGTCCGCTACCTGAACCGCATTTTCCAGCCCGAGGACGCAGTCCTGAAGGAAATCCGCGAGCGCTGCCTGAAGGCGGGGCTGCCGGAAATCCAAGTGGGGAGCATGGACGCGCTGCATCTCGAAGTGCTGACCCGGGCGTTCGGGGCAAAGAGCGCTGTCGAGGTCGGCACCTTGGGCGGCTACTCCGCCACGGCCATCGCGCGCGGACTGGGGAAGGACGGCCGGCTGCACACCTTCGAGCTCGAACGTCGGCACGCCGAGATCGCGCTGGAATCTTTCCGGAAGGCCGGTCTCCAGGACCGGGTCTTCGTGCACGTGGGGCCGGCCCTCGAACGGCTGCCCGAAGTCGAACACGAGGCTCCCTTCGACCTGGTCTTCATCGACGCGGACAAGGAAAGTTACCCGGCCTATCTTGCCTGGGCCGCCCATCATCTGCGGGTCGGCGGAGCCGTGCTTGCCGACAACACGTTCGCCTTCGGCGAGATCGTCGACGGTCGGGGCGCGGGGGCCGAGGCGATGCGCGAGTTCAACAAAGAACTCGCACAGGGAAAACGGTTCCGCGCGACCCTGCTGCCGACCGGCGAAGGCCTGACTCTGGGTGTGAAGATCCGCTGATCAGGGGAAGAGTCGGCGCCGGCGCCGGTCGTCGTAGCCCAGCACGAGCAGCGGCGGGCCGCTTCGCAGCGTCACCCGGTCGCCGAGGTTCAGGTCATACCGGATGCGCGACCCGTCGATCCACAGACCCAGCCCCACGGTCAAGGTCTGCAACTCGAGTCCCGGGACGAAGCCCCGCGCAAGTCGGTAATGACGCTCGGGCCAGGTGTAGGGCTCGCGGACGAGGTACTGCAGCCTTTTCGAGGAGATCGGCATGCGGCGGCCTCCGGCGGAGCGGATGCCGGCCGTCGATCCCGCCGCCGTCGAGATCCACAACCCGGAACTGCGCTGCTCCTCCGCGATCGATCCGACCTGGAGGCGGTAGCGGGTCATGGCGGCGGGGTTCTTGTGGGCGATGAGCACGTCGTTGAAGGCTTGTTCGCGGGCGGGCTTGCCGTTGATCTCGACGCTCAGGCGGTGGACCCGGCAGGGCCGCAGCTTGCCGGCGAGGGCCCGCTCGAGGGGCTCCCGGAAACTCGCGCGATCGGAGCAGGTCCACAACCCCAGGGAGTTGGCCGGGTCGGAGTTGATGCCGAGGATGGGCGTGTCCTTCAGGTAGCGCGCGGCCGCGAAGAAGGTCCCGTCGCCCCCGAGCGAAATCACCAGGTCATAGCGGCGCCGGGCGGCGAGCGTCCCTCGGGAGACGGCATCCGACGCGACCCCCTGACGGGCGAGATGCGCCGTCAGGTCTCCCAAGGCGCGGCGGTTTTCCTGGTCGGCCTTGATCAGGCGGTCCCGATCCGCCGGTCCGAGCTGGGCGAGCCCCTTCGAATCGGCGCCGTGCGACTCGAGGAAGGATTTCTTGTAGACGATGAGGATCTTCATACGATCGGCCATTCGAGAATTTTCATCTTCCCCAGCGCGAACGAGTAGAGCTGGGCGGGGCGATGGGCGCCCGCCCCTCGCTTCTGCCCTTCGGGCCTGAGCAGATCCAGGGAGAGGATCTTCTTCCGGAAGTTCCGCTTGTCTAGCGGACGCTCGAGGATCGTCTCATAGAGTCCCTGGAGCTCCGACAGAGTGAATTGTTTCGGGAGCAGCTCGAAGCCCACCGTCGAGTAGCCCAGCTTCGCCCGGACCCGCTGGAGGCCGGACTTCAGGATCCGCGCATGGTCGAACGCGAGCTTGGGGGTCCGGGCCGCGGGATGCCATTGGGCCTTCGCGGCGTCGGTCGAGGCGCGCAGCTCGACGGGGGGAGTCAGCGCGTAGTAGGCGACGGCGATCGTGCGGCCGCGGGGATCCCGGTCGGGATCACCGAAGGTGTAGAGCTGTTCGAGGTAGACGTCGCTGAGGCCGGTCTCCTCCTCGAGCTCGCGGCGCGCGGCGTCCTCGAGCGTCTCACGGTCGAGGACGAAGCCTCCGGGCAGGGCCCACTGGCCCTGGAAGGGCGGGACGCCGCGCTCGATGAGAAGGACCTGCAGCGCGCCTTCACGGACCGTGAAGATCACCAGGTCGACCGCGACGCTGACGGCGGGCGGTTTCACGTCCCCTCGCGCTCGGTCGGCTACAGTTTCCGCGCGATGGGAAGGCGCCGGCCGGTTCCGAAGGCCTTTGAGGTCACCCGGAGCCCTACCGGGGTCTGGCGGCGCTTGTACTCGCTCTTCTCGACCAGCGCCACGACCTTGTCGACAGCCTCCTTGGGATGGCCCGCCGCAACGATGTCCTCGGGCGACTTCATCTCCTCGATGTAAAGCTTGAGGATCGGGTCGAGGATCTCGTACTCGGGAAGGTCGTCCGAGTCGCGCTGATTGTGGCGCAGTTCGGCGCTGGGCGGCCGCTGGATGGTGTTGGCGGGGATGAGCTCCCGGCCGGAGTTCACGACTTCCTTGGCGATCCGGTAGACGAGCGTCTTTGGCACGTCCGCCAGCACGTCGAGGCCGCCGGCCATGTCTCCGTAGAGCGTGGTATACCCGGTGGCGAGCTCGCTCTTGTTGCCGGTCGACAGGAGGAGGTGGCCCTGCTTGTTGGAAATCGACATCAGGATGGTGCCGCGGATGCGGGCCTGGAGATTCTGCTCGGACAGGTCGCCGGGCCGCCCGCTGATGACCTTGCCAACCTCGCCCGAGAAGGAGTCGAAGATGGGCTGGATGGGGATGGTCTTGTAGTCGATTCCCAGGTGCTGGGCCAGCGACTGGGCGTCCTTCTTGGAAGCTTCGCTGGTGAACTGGCTGGGGAGCGAAACGCCCAGGACGTTGTCCGGTCCGAGCGCTTCGGCGGCAATGACGGCGACCACCGCGGAGTCGATGCCGCCGGAAAGGCCGACCACCGCCTTCTTGAAACCGCACTTGTGGGCGTAGTCCCGGGATCCCAGCACCAGCGCACGGTACGTGGCCTCGGCGTCGGAAAGCTTGATGTTGTGCTGGTCGCCGGCGCCGTAGTCCAGGTCGATGAGGATGATGTCCTCCTCAAAGGGTTTCGCGTGGGAGATCACGTTGCCGGCGGCGTCGACGGCGATCGAGTTACCGTCGAAGACCAGCTCATCGTTGCCCCCGACCTGGTTGACGCAGATGACGGGACAGTTGTAGGTCTTGGCCTGCTTCTTCATGAGATCCTCGCGAAGCGCGTCCTTGCCGATGGACCACGGCGAGGCCGACATGTTGAGGATGAGCTGGAACTTCTTCTTGGCCATTTCGGCGAGGGGATCCTTGGCGTACTTTCTAGGTCCGCACATCTCGTCGGTCCAGATGTCCTCGCAGAGGGTGAGGGCGATCTTCTGGCCGCCGATCTTGAGGGGCGTGGTGCCCGCGGCGGGCTCGAAGTAGCGCGTCTCGTCGAAGACGTCGTAGGTCGGGAGCAGGGATTTGAAGGTGACGTAGGCGATCTCGCCGCCCTCGAGCAGGGCGGCCGCGTTATAGAGCGGCTTTCCCTCGGCGGACAGGTTCTTCTCGACGAAGCCCACCAGGGCCGA
>DATGFI010000169.1:0-2521 GCA_035309205.1 Planctomycetota bacterium
CTTGAGCCCGAACACCAGGAGGTTCTGCCGGGCGGCACGCAGATCGGCCTGGTCCTTGGTCACGGCCGCTTGCGCGTCGAGGAGGAACTTGTCAGCGAGCACCTTGGTCGAAACCAGCTCTGCCGTGCGGCGCAGCGTGTCTTCGTCGAGGGTGAGCTGCACCTTCGCCTTCAGATAATTGCTCTTGGCGTTGGCAAGATCCACCGATTCGATCACGCAAAGCGCGGTCGGTTTGGCTTCCCCGGAAGGATCCGGGCCCTGAACCTGGGTTCCCAGCTGCGGTCCCAGGTCCACAATCTTCCCGGGAAACTGCGCCTTGACGTGGGCCACGTGCTCCATGTTGAGTCCGGTCCGACCGGTCAGGCGGAGCGTGACGGGCTCGTCTTTGGGAACAATCGTCAGCGTTTCAAGTCCGATGTGCTTGGCTGCGGCTTCGGGAATCTCGATCGAGGACTCCTTGACCTTGTAGGGGCCTTCCTGATCCACCTGGGGCGCAGTCGCAGGATGGGCCAGGATATAGGCTACCCCGCCGCCGATCAGCACCAGGATAGCCACCGGAATCAGCCATTTTAGCGCCTTCACTTCTCTTCCTCCTTGTGCTTCTGGACTTCCTCGGTCAATCGCTGCCAGACGAGGCCCACGGCGCGCTGGAACGATACCCGGTCGTCATAGTACGTCTCTACGGAATCCTCATACGCCTGCAGCGAGGCGACGTAATCGCGCAGGGTATTGAGGAGGCTGTCGAGGTCGGTGTTTCCCAGGCGAAAGGATTGCTCGGCCAGGCGGATGTTCTCCTCCTGCTGAGGAATGATGCGATCCCGGAAGAAGCGCACGTCATCGAGATCAAGTTCGAGAGTCGCGTGCGCGGATCGGACGTCCTGGCGGACTTGACCTTCCAGAGCGGCGTGGGTCTTGGAGGCGAGCCGAAGGCGCGCGACCGCGAGCTGGTAGGCGACGATGCCCGGGTCGAAGATCGGGATCGTAAACGAGAAGGCCGGGCCGACCTTGAGGTTCCGGCTCTCGTCCCGCTCCACTGCCACGCCCGCCTGGATGCTGGGGATGAATCCCCATCGCGCCAGGGTGACCGTCGATTCCCCCACCTGGACATCGAGCTGGGCCCGCTGGAGATCCAGCCGGTACCGCAGACCCATCGTTTCCGTGGCGGATACGCTCGGCAGGGCGGGCAGATCCTTCGGAATCTGCCCCGCCTCCTCGGGCAGGATCCACTGCGGGGCCGTGGAGATCCCCAGAAGCCAGTTCAGCTCGCGAGCCGAACGCCTGTACTGGGCGTCCAATTTCCGCACCTGCCGCTGGGCATCTTCCCACTGAATCCGCGCCCGATTGACGTCCGGGGTCGGGATGACCCCAACCCTGGCGCGGGCTTCCGCCGCCCTGAGAGCACGGTCGTATTGTTCGACGATCCGATCCGCGAGTTTCCGGGCGCGGAGGAGATGCGCGAGGGCACGGTACTTGGATTCCACCTGCTGGGACAGGTCGAAGGCCTGGCTGGCCAGATCGATGCCAGCCTGAAACCTCTGCGCGCGACCGATATCCAGCCGAGTGGAGCGGGTGAGAAGACCGTTGAGTTCCTGAAGCACCGAGCCGATCACATCGAGGCCTTGAGCCTGGGGATGCACCCATTGCGCGGAGAGGGATGCCGAAGGATTGGAGAGCAGCCCCGCTTGAGCGAGTTCCGCCTGGGCGATCGCCACATTCTCAGCGGAAGCAATGAGGGAGAGGTTTCGTGACAGCGCCCGGCCGGCGGCCTCCTCCAGCGATAAGACCCCGCGGGGAGGCTCTCCGGCAGCCGCAGGGTCGCTCGCCAGGAGGGTCGAGACGCGCAGCGGTGTCCCGACCCGCGCCTCCACGATGCCGTCGATTTCCGCCAGATGCTCGGGATCGGGATCTGAGGAAATGCAGCCGGAACTCCCGGATCCCAGGACCAGGAGCCAGACCCACCCTGTGGCACGGACCCTCTTCGGGAGGGATGAAATGCCCGAGCTGCCAATGGCCAGATGAAGACTCCTAGATAATAGGAGAGACTTATTAGGAGGAGCCTAGGGACCCCCCCACCTCCCATTTGGGACATGGATGATGCGTCCCTGGAAGGCCGCTCCATACTGGGCCCTAATACGATACCCTAGCAATTAAATTGCCACTATTGATACGAAGTTGTTTCTGCGTAATTTCAGCTGAAATGGCCTATAAAATTCTCAAATATGAAAATGCAGTTATCAGAAATACAAATGGCTGTGGGATTCCGGGAAGCAGCCCTTGCGGGGGAGGCGAACGAGAATCGATTCGAAGGGTCTCCGCGGGGGGAGCGGTGGAAACTCTAGAACTCCATCGTGAAGGCGAGCGCGAGGCCGGGCTGGTCGCCCCCGATATCCACGCCCAAATCGAACATCCGGCTCTTCCCCGCATCGCTCGCCCAGCCGATCCCCAGCCCGAAGCTGCCGATCACGAAGGAGCCCGATTTGGTATCGATGCTCAGCCTTTGGAGGCCGACCGCCGGCAGGTT
>DATGFI010000170.1:0-2240 GCA_035309205.1 Planctomycetota bacterium
CTGATGGCCTTGATGTGGTACGTGGCGACGGATGGGAAAGGAAAGAAAGACCTCGTCGTCCTTCCTTACAAGGATCGCCTTCTCCTCTTCAGCCGCTATTTGCAGCAACTCGTGATGGAATCGCTCGGCAAGGAACTCGACCTGCAGGGCCGGGTCGTCAACCAGGGCATCGCGGTTTACGGCAACAAGGGCTCGACCGACCAGCACGCCTACGTGCAGCAGCTGCGCGACGGGGTGCCGAACTTCTTCGCGACCTTCGTCCGCGTCCTCGAGGAGGGTGGCAGCGGCCTCCAAGTCGAGCCCGGCGTCACCGCGGGAGACTACCTTCACGGGTTCCTGCTGGGCACCCGACAGGCGTTGTTCGAGAACGGCCGGCCGTCCATGACCCTGACCATCCGCCGCGCCGACGCCCGATCGATCGGCGTCCTGATCGCCCTCTTCGAGCGGGCCGTCGGCTTCTACGCGACGCTCGTCGGCATCAACGCGTACCACCAGCCGGGGGTCGAGGCGGGGAAAAAGGCTGCAGCAGCGGTGCTGAAGCTCCAGGCCGAGGTGATGAAAGCCCTGGGAGCCGAGGCTCAGACCGCCGTGCAGATCGCTGCGAAGATCGGGTCTGCGGATTCGGCTGAAATCCTCTATTGGGTCCTCGAACATCTGGCGGCGAACGGCCGAGCGAACGTCGCGGGAGGCTTGGATCCCGATTCTCGTTGGTTTTCGCGGAAGGGATAACAATGGCCCTCTCCCCGCTGGCGGGCAAGCCCGCTCCCGAGGCGCTGCTCATCGATACGGACCGGCTGCTTCGCCAGTACGAGGAACGCAAGCCCGACCCTGGGGACCCCCAGCAGCGCGTCAGCTTCGGCACGAGCGGCCACCGGGGCAGTCCGCTCAACGGATCCTTCAACGAGGGTCACATCCTCGCGATGACGCAGGCGATCTGCGAGTATCGTGCGGCCAAGGGGATCGATGGGCCTCTGTACCTGGGCATGGATACGCACGCGGTCTCGGTCCCGGCCCAGCGCAGCGCTCTCGAGGTCCTCGCGGGCAACGGCGTCCAAGTCTTCATTCAGCAGAAAGGGGGATTCACCCCCACCCCCGTCATCTCGCATGCCATACTGACCCATAACCGGGGCCGTTCCACGGGTCTGGCTGACGGCATCGTCATCACGCCCTCGCACAATTCGCCCAAGGACGGCGGCTTCAAGTACAACCCTCCTCACGGAGGACCGGCCGACGTCGACGTGACGAGGGTGATCCAGGACCGGGCGAACTCGATCATCGCTTCGGGAACTGCGGGGGTGAAGCGCATTCCCTACGATCGGGCCGCCCGGGCCGCGACGACGAAGGCGGTCGACTACGTGAAGCCCTACGTGGATGACTTGAAGAATGTCATCGACATGGAGGCGATTCGGTCTGCCGGCGTCCGCATCGGCGTAGATCCTCTCGGCGGCGCCAGCGTCGCCTACTGGGAGCCGATCCGAGAGACGTATGGACTGAACGTTACGGTGGTGAATCCCAAGGTGGATCCGCGCTTCGCTTTCATGACCTGCGACCACGACGGTCAGATCCGCATGGACTGCTCCAGCCCCTACGCGATGGCCAATCTGATCGGACTCAAGGACAAGTATCAGGTCGCCTTCGGCAACGATGCCGACTCAGACCGTCACGGGATCGTCACGCCGACGGCGGGGCTGATGAATCCGAACCACTATCTTGCGGTCGCAATCGATTACCTGTTCTCCAACCGAGCCGCCTGGAGGGCCGATGCGGCGGTGGGGAAGACCCTGGTGAGCAGTTCGGTCATCGACCGGGTCGCCTCGGCCCTGGGGAGGAAGCTCGTCGAAGTCCCGGTCGGCTTCAAGTGGTTCGTGGGCGGACTCCTGGACGGCTCGCTCGGTTTCGGTGGCGAGGAGAGCGCAGGCGCGAGCTTCCTCCGTCGGGACGGGAGCGCGTGGACGACGGACAAGGACGGATTGATCCTCGACCTGCTTGCGGCCGAGATCACGGCCAGGACGGGAAAGGATCCGGGCGCGCGGTTCCGCGAGCTGGAGGCGAAATTCGGAACGCCATACTATACGAGGATCGATGCGGCGGCCACTCCGGTCCAGAAGGCGGCCCTGGGGAAGCTGTCACCCGAGGCGGTGACGGCCCAAACGCTGGCAGGCGAACCGATCACGCAGCGGCTGACGAAGGCTCCTGGCAACGGTGCGGCGATCGGCGGCCTGAAGGTCACCGCCGACAAC
>DATGFI010000171.1:0-3815 GCA_035309205.1 Planctomycetota bacterium
TCTACGGCGTCCAGTTCCACCCCGAGGTCCAGCACACGCCGTATGGCACCCAGATCCTCCGCAATTTTCTCTACGCCATTTGCGGCTGCCGCGGCGACTGGGAGATGAAATCCTACGTCGACAACGCCATCGCCGAAATCCGCCGGACCGCCGGCAAGGACCATATTCTGTGCGCCCTCTCGGGCGGCGTCGACAGCGGCGTCGTGGCGGCCCTCGTCCATAAGGCCGTCTCCAGCCGCCTGACCTGCGTGTTCGTCGATAACGGCCTCCTCCGGAAGGGCGAGGCCAAGAAGGTTCGCGACTTTTTCGAAAAACGCATGCACGTGAACCTGGTCGTGGTCGACGCCTCCAACAAGTTCCTGAACAAGCTCAAAGGCGTCACCGACCCCGAGAAAAAACGCACCATCATCGGCCACACTTTCATCGACATCTTCAAGGCCGCCGCGAGGCCCCTCAAGCAGGTGAAATTCCTCGCCCAGGGCACGCTCTATCCCGACGTGATCGAATCCCGGTCGGCGACGGGCGGCCCCTCGGCCAAGATCAAGACCCACCACAACGTCGGCGGCCTGCCTCAGCAGCTGGGATTCAGGCTGATCGAGCCGCTCCGGACGCTCTTCAAGGACGAGGCCCGACGCATTGGCCGCGAACTTGGCCTTCCCGAGGAGCTGGTGCGGCGGCAGCCCTTCCCGGGGCCCGGACTGGCCGTCCGCTGCCCGGGCGCCATCACACCGGAGCGCCTCGAGCTTCTCCGGGAGGCCGACGAGATCGTCGTGCAGGAAATCGAGAAGGCCAAGCTTCAGGAGAAGGTCTGGCAGTACTTCGCGGTCCTCCTGCCCGTCCGCAGCGTCGGCGTGATGGGCGACGAGCGTACCTACCAGGAGACGGTCTCCGTCCGCATCGTTGAAAGCCTCGACGGGATGACGGCCGACTGGGCCCGCATCCCGTACGACGTGCTGAGCTCCATCAGCTCGCGCATCGTGAACGAGGTCAAGGGTGTGAACCGGGTCGTCTACGACATCAGCTCCAAGCCGCCATCGACGATCGAGTGGGAGTAAGCAGCCGTGCCTGCGAGCGGTGAACTGCTCTTCGGGAAAATCGCCCTCAACGAAGGCTTCTGCACGCAGGCCCAGATCGACGAGTGCACCCGGCTCCAGCTGCAGCTCCAGTCCCCTCACCAGCCTGCCCCGCGTCTGGGGGATCTCCTGATGGAGAAGGGCTATATCACCGCCGAACAGCACGTCAAGGTCCTGGAAATCCAGAAGCAGAACCTGGATCTGGTCGATCCGCTGGTCAAGAAGCGCAAAGAGGCGGTCCTCTTCGGGAAGCTGGCTGTCAAGCAGGGGCTCGTGACGCCGGAGGAGGTGAACGAGTGCCTGCGCCTCCAGGCTCAGCCCGGTGAGCTCCGCTCGCTGGGCGAAATCCTGGTCGCCAAGGGATTCCTCACCGCGATCCAGGTCAAGGACGTCCTCAACCGCCAGCTCAAGAAGATCATGAGCTGCCCGGCCTGCAAACTCTCCTTCACCGTGCTCACCCTGTCGGAAGGGAAAAGGATCGACTGTCCGAAATGCAAAGGGCCCCTGAAGGACGGCAAACCCACCGACTCCACCCGGACGGACGCTGAATTCGCGACCCAGGTCATGCGGTCGGTCCAGGCCGGCCTGCCCCCGGTTGGGACCCCCAAGCCAGTGCGCGGCCCGACTCTGATGAGGAAGAAGTACACGTGCGTCATCTGCGATCACGTGTTCGAGGCCGCCCTGGACTCCAGCGGACGCGTGCAGTGCGCCAGCTGCTACACGACCTTTACGCCGAGGTAGTTCAGAACCGGAGCTCGACCGCCGGACCGATCGAGTAGTTCAGCAGGAAGTGCTCGGACTTGTGGTTGAAGCTCGACGACGAGAAGGTCTGCATGGCGACGATCCCCGCCCAGACGAATTGCGACGGCCGAGCGCCCAGCATGGCTTCGAATTCGAAGAACCCGGCCGTATCGCTCACGCCCTGGCTTCGGAAACGGTATCCCCCGACGTTGGCCCCGATGCCCACCTCCAGAAACCGGAACGGAAATTCTCCGTACAAGCCCAGCCGATACTGCCGGATCCAGCAGGGCTGGTGCACGCCGGGGGCCGTTTCGGCGCGGGTATTCCAGCCAATGTACCCCGCACGGAACCCCAGGAACGCCTGAGTCCCATAATCCAGGGTTACCGTCGCGTCTGCCCCGTAGCCCCAGACGTTTTCGACGTGCAGGTTGCTGTCAAACGCGGTCCAGAGAGCCATCGGCTCAATCCCGATCCAGGGATAGATCGGCTGGCGTTCCAGAGACTCCACCCGGTCGGGATCGAAGGAACGGGGCAGATCCGCCTCGGGACCGGGAGTGGAGAAAAGAGCCTGGGCGGCGGCCAGGACGAGCAGGTGCATTGAGCCTCCCTTCTTGAAAGGAAGTGTACCCCTGGGACGCCCGTCCGGAGCGGATTCCGGGGACGAATCGTCGCTTGAACCGTCCCACCCCTTGTGGTAAAATCAGCTTCAACATACAAGGGATCGTGCCTCAGGGGAAGAAGGATGACGGAGAGACCGGTGGACGGGGGAGGCGTTCGAGCCGCCGGGCGCTACCTTCGCCCGGATGTCCCGGTATCTCTTTCTCCCAACGCTTTGGCGGTTCTTCAGAAGCGCTACCTTCTGAAGGACGAACACGGGCGGGCCGCCGAGACACCTGAAGAGCTGCTGTGGCGCGTGGCCTTCCACGTCGCCCTGGCGGAGCAGGGCTACGGCGCCGACGAGGCTCGCCTGCAGGAGACCGCCGCCCGGTTCTACCGGATGATGGCGGCTTTGGAGTTCCTCCCCAATTCGCCCACCCTCATGAATGCCGGCCGCCGCCTGGGCCAGTATTTCGCCTGCTTCGTCCTCCCGGTCGCCGACGCCATCATCGACGACAAGGACGAAGGCATCTTCGACACGCTGCGCTCCGCCGCCTTCATCCACAAGACCGGCGGAGGCACGGGATTTGACTTCTCCCGGCTGCGGCCGGAGGCCACCCGCGTCGAGTCGACCCATGGCCGCGCCAGCGGTCCGATCAGTTTCATGCGAGTCTTCAACGCCGCGACCGACGCGATCCACCAGGGGGGCTTCCGCCGCGGCGCCAACATGGCCATCCTCCGCGTGGACCATCCCGATATCCTCGACTTCATCCGCGCCAAGTCCGACCCTCAGGAGCTCACGAACTTCAACCTCTCGATCGCCATCACCGACGAATTCCTCCGCGCACTGCGGGGTAATCTCCGGCACTACGTGGTCGACCCCCATACCGGCCGCAAGACCGTCCTCCGCGAGAAGCAGCGCAATGCCGAGGGCGAGATCGTCGGCGTCGGCGACCGCGATTGGACCGCGCGCGATGTCTTCGATCTGGCGGTCCGTCAGGCGTGGGAGACGGGCGAACCCGGTCTGTTCTTCGTCGACCGCGCCAACCGCGCCAATCCTACTCCGGCGCTGGGCGAAATCTCGGCCACGAATCCCTGCGGCGAACAAGCATTGCTGCCCTGGGAGGCGTGCAATCTTGGCTCGATCAACCTGTCGCGCTTCGTCGAATTTGCGGGGGCCTTGGGCACCGCCACCTCGCCGGAAAGCCGCATCCGCTGGAAGGCCCTGGCGGAAACCGTCGCGCTCGCGGTCCGCTTCCTGGACGACGTGATCGACGTCAACACCTATCCCAAGCTCCAGATCGAAGAGGTGGTCAAGGGCAACCGCAAGATCGGCCTGGGCGTGATGGGATGGGCGGACATGCTCTTCCGCCTCGGCGTGCCCTACGAGTCGGAGCAGGCCCT
>DATGFI010000172.1:0-3262 GCA_035309205.1 Planctomycetota bacterium
GCTTCATCACCTCTTCGATCAGGATGTCGGCGCAGCGTTCGACCGCGAGGGCCCCGGCGCCGGTGCCCAGGGCGGGAAAGGCGAGCCGCTTCACCTGCTTTTCGTCGGCGCGCTTCAGGACCGCCCGGGTCGCATTCCGGACGGACTTGGCGTCGGCCCACATCCCCAGCGGATTCACGGCCGCGTGAATGATCCACTGCGCTTTCAGGAGGCCCCCGCTGGTCACGACCGCGGTGCCCAGGGGGACGGTGCCGATCTTGTGGCACTCGTCCTGGACGGCCTGCCCGGCCACGCGGCGGATGGCGCCCGAAACGCCTCCGCCCATCACCAGGTCGTTGTTGGCCGAGTTGACGATGGCTTCCGCGTCGACCGTCGTGATGTCGGCGCGCATCATCTTGAGCTGCGTCTTCATGGGGCTGACATTATACCGCTCTATCCGGGGGCGGCAACGGTTAAGACCGGGCGACCTTCCCCCGTCCCGGCCGGGGTCCGGCGCATGCGCTTAGAGCGTCCGGAAGGCGTCGGGAAGGGCGGCAAGGACGTCGGTGGCCATGAGGGAAACCTGGCCGAGCTTCCGCGCGGCGATGTCGCCGGCTTTGCCGTGCAGACGGACGCCCAGGCAGGCAGCGTCGTAGGGGGACAGCTTCTGGCCGATGAGCGCTCCAATCACGCCGGACAGGACGTCTCCCGTGCCGCCGGTCGCCATGCCGGGATTCCCGGTCTTGTTGACATAGGACTTCTTGCCGTCGGTGACGATCGTGCGGTGGCCCTTCAGCACGGCGACCGAAAGGAAGCGCTCGGCGAGTTCCTGGGCTGTTTCCGCGCGCTTCTCCTGGATCTCGCTCGGGAGCGATTTCAGAAGCCGCGCCGCCTCGCCCGGATGCGGCGTGATCACGCGGGGCGCGTGTCCGCGGGCGAGCAGCTCGGGAAACGCCTCGAATGCGTTGAGCCCGTCGGCGTCCAGCACCATCGGGATCTCCAGCGCGCCCACCACTTCGCGGATGATCCCCGCGATCATCGGTGCATGCGATAGTCCCGGACCGATCACCGCGACGTCGCACCGGTGGGCATAGTCCAGAAGCTGGCCGACCCCCGTCCCGTCCTCGAACGGCCAGACGACCGCGCAGGTCTGCTTGATCGACATCACGTCGACGATGGACGAGGGGCAGGCGATGTAGACCAGGCCTGCGCCCGACCGGTATGCGGCTTCGGAGGCGAGTGTCGCCGCCCCCGCCATGCCGCGGGAACCGGCGACCACCAGGATCCGTCCGTAGTCGCCTTTATGGGAGTCGGGCTTGCGCTTGGGAAGGAGTTTCATGGGGCGGATTGTAACAGTCGGGGCCTCGGCACGCTATCAAGTCGGACCGCGTATAATAAGTCGGTCCGATAGGAGACCCTGAATGAAGGCCTTCCTTGCCGCTTTGCTCCTCCTCTTCGGAGTGCCCCAGGACGACGTCGTCCGGAAGATCGTTTCCGACGCGGAGAAGATCAAGAAGCTCCCGAAAAAGATTTCCCGCGAGTCGCGCGACAAGATCGAGAAGGCCCTGGGCGAGAAGCTGGCCGATTCCGAGCTGGCCCCGCAGCTCTGGGAATGCATGTCGACGGTGCCCGCGGTCTCCAGCATGGCCAAGACCCGGGTCCTGGTCACGGTCGTCCCGGTGAAGGGCCCCAAGGGCATGATCCGGGTCGGGGTCGCGGCCGCGACGGTCGAAAGCACGCTGCATGTCGTGCGGCTCCTGGAGAACGGCGACGACCGAGGACTCGAAGCGAAGCTCTTCCTGGCTCAGTTCGAGGGCCTCGAGTACTCGCCGAACGTGTGGAACTCGCCGGACACGCTCGCCGGCGCGATCAAGAAGGCCGCCGGGACGGACGACGCCGCGAAGGAGCTGGAGACGCTGCTCAAGGTCAACGGGACGATGCGCGCCGTGGGCCCGATGTGGGAGCGCCTGGTCGCCGGCATCGAGAAGAAAGACAAAGCGGTGGCCGAGGAGATCGCGGGGATGGACAAGGCCTTCGAGGCCTCGATCCAGGCGGCGACGGGCTCGAAGTTCCTCTCTCCGGCCCGGCAGGAGAAATTCAAGACGGCCGCAACGGGGACCCGGTCGGACCTCGCCGATCTCAAGAAACTGATCGACGGCTCGAAGTTCGACGACGCCTTCAAGAAGACGGGCCAGATCGACTCGGCCTGCTGCGGAAAATGCCACGGTCCGCTCCGCGGCTTCTTCCGGGACGGCCGCACGAGCCACAACATCGGAAACGGCTATTTCTCGACGAAGCTCGAGGTCGCGGTCCCCGACCCGAAACTCGAGGCGTCGTACCAGGCCGTCGCGTCCGGGGTACGCAGAGCGATCCTGATCGCGACGGAAGCCAAGTGAACGCTACGCGGATCTGAAGCTGGCGACCGCCGCCTTCTCGTTCTCGTAGGTCCTCATGAGCGAGAGCAGGCCGATGATCTGCATCACCCGCCGCATCTTGTCCTCGACCGAGCAGAGACGGATGTCGCCCTTGCCGTCGCGGCAGCGCTTGATGGTGGCCGCGAGCACTCCGATGCCGGCGCTCGAGATGTAGTCGAGCTTGCCGCAGTCGAGGATCAGATGGGCGAAGCCCGCCGAGGTGATCGCCTGCAGGTATTCGTCGAAGCGGATCGAGGTGTGGCCGTCGAGCGAGCCCGACAGTTCCAGCACGGCGGCGTAGAGATCGTCGACGATCCGCGCCTTTCTAAACGCGATCTTGAGCGTCTCCTGCTTCAGGCCCGCCTCGAGCGCCTTCAGGAGCTTCGGGGAGACCGAACGGGGAGGAGGATCCGCCTTCCCGGTCTCCGTCGCGGGGGGCTGGACGGGCTTGGCGACGTTTCGGACGCGCAGGAGAGCGGCGAGCTCTTGCGGAGTGAGATAGCCCCTCTGGATGAGGAGATCCTCCAGCCGCGGGAAAGCGGCGCCCTGGTTGAAGGGGTCCTGCTGGATCTCGAGACAGGCGGAGGCCTTGACCTCGTCCAGGTGTCCCTTGCGGACGAGGTAATCCGCCAGGTCTTCGTCGTCCAGCTTCAGCTCCTCGTATCGGGTCGCGATTGAAAGGATGCGGACCTGGGCGGGGCTCAGGAATTCCTGCTTGGCGAGGATCTCCGGGAGCAGCGGGGCCAGGCCGCTCTTCGCCAGCATGTCCCGGATCTTCCGGCAGTCCTCGACCTGAGCCGGAGTGATGAATTTCGCCCGGAGGGCGAGGCTGATGAACAGCTCGTCGCGGTTCACGGGGACATTGTGCC
>DATGFI010000173.1:0-3190 GCA_035309205.1 Planctomycetota bacterium
ACCCGGTGCGGAAGTGGACGCCGAAGGCGGTTGTTGCGGCCCTCTGGAAGCGTGCCCGGCGTGGCCTGCCCATGAACTACTCGGCGCTGGAGCGACACTGCTACCCCCTCCTCCGGGCGGCGTACGCCCGGTTCGGCACGATCTCCGAGGCCTTCCGCGCTGCTGGAATCGGCCGTTCCAGGGCGATCCCGAACGCCAAAGCTTGAGGCGAAGTACCCCCCCTTCCCCACCGTCGAGGGGTATCGCTTGTCCGGCGTGAGCCCCCCCGCCGGCCTCGCTGCGGCTGGTCCGACCTTCTGACTTGAGGAATCGGTGAAGGTAGGAAATTCAGAGGCTCGGAATCTCCAAGATTCGGACCCGCCTACTTTCCGACCTTCACACGTTCCCCGTTTCGCCCTTTCCTACTTTCCGACAGTCGGACCCTCCTAAAGTCGGGCTTTCCTACTTTCCGCCTCTCCCACCTTCCGACCGAGTGGGGGAGCGTTCCGACTTTCGCACCTTTCCACTGCCGACGCCTCCCTGGTAGGAGAATCTCACTTTCCGACCCGGGATCACCCGTCGCGGACGGGTAGGAAAGTAGGAATTGGTGTTTGGGACCTCATTTCCTCGTAAGAACTGCGGTCGGAATTTCCTACTGTCGGCTCAGAATGGGACAAAGGGTACTGCCCTTCCTGCCGGGCGAGGCCGATCATCAGTGGCAGGGTCGGAAAGTACGACGAACCAAGCCATGGCGACCTGCTCCTTCCGAACTTCCTACCTTCAGACTTTCGATGACAGCCTGGACGCGAAGCAGGGTGCTTGTCCGATTCTCTGACTTTCAGAAGGTAAGAAGATCCCACTCTCCACGCGCGCCTGCTCCCGGACGGTGGGGAAGGGGGGGCCCGGGTCGGAAAGAAGGAAGCTCGCACATTCTCACTCAAGATTCTCCGGGATGACGCCGATGAATCCTTTGCACTACACGGGAGGACCTCGGGCCATGAAAGTGTTCGCGAGCTGCAATCAGAAGGGTGGCGTGGGAAAGACCACCTTCGCCTTCCACTTCGCCAAGGCGCTGATCGAGAAGGGCCGCAAGGTCCTGCTGGTGGACTTTGACTCGCAGGGGAACTTGTCGCTCCTCTTCGGCAAGAACAGCTGCACGTCCCTCGAGATCTTCAACGGAGACAAGCCCACCCTGACCGTCGAGACCGTGGACCCGGCCCTCGGAAGGGAACAGTTCGCCATCGTCACCGCCGACTCTCGCCTGAGCACGGCGGAAGGCATCACCGGCGCCAGCATGTTCACCAAACTCCGGAAACAGCTTCGGGCGGTCGACCTGCCGTGGGACTGCGCCATTATCGACTGCCCCCCGTCGCTCGGCCTCTTCACCCTGAACGCCCTTGTCGCCGCGGACCACTTGGTCATCATGTCCGAACCCTCGCTCTTCAGCGTGGTCGGCCTCGACAACCTGATGAAGATGGTCAAGGAGATCGTGGAGGAGGGCGTCAACGAGAAACTCACGGTGGCCGGAATCATTCTGAACCAGGCGGCCAAGACCACCGTGACCACCGACGCGGTACAGACCCTGGGAACCAAGTACCCGAATCTGGCTCTCAAGACGATGATTCCGAACTCCGTCAAGGTCGAGGAGGCGATCCAGCGGGCGATGCCGGTGTGGGAGTACGCCCCCGGGAACCCCGCGGCGAACGCCTTCAAAGCCGTCATCGAAGAGCTCTGCACCCGCCTCGGCGGCGTCGGCGCCATGGGCGGGACGACGGTCGCGGCATAGCGGAGAGGGAAGGAGATTGACCATGACGATGAAAAAAAGCGGATCCCTGCTCGGGAGCATCATGCGGTCGCGGGAACAGGCTCCTGAAGAGCCGGCTGCTCCGCTCGCCGCGGCGCCCCGGTCCGCCGAGCCCCTGAAGGCCGCTCCACCGGCGCCCAAGCCCGCGCCCCAACCCGCTCCAGCCCCTGGAGCCTCGATCCGGCTGCTTGCAGAGGTCGAAGGTCCGAAGCCCGAACCGCCCACGATGGTCCCGCCGGGAAACTCGGCCGGGAAGGGGACTGCCGTTCCCGCGGCGCCGTCGACTCCGGAGCTCAAGCCGCATCGACTCAAGAAGAGCTACTCGATCAAGGCGTCAAACGTCGAGGCGCTGGAACTCCTGGCTTGGTTCATGGATAAGCCGGATAGCCAGGTCGTCGACCAGGCACTCGATCTCCTGGTCCAGACCATGGGCAGAGAGCTGGAGCAGGCGGCCGCGCTGAAGGCGGCGAGATCCGGGCATCGCGCGGCGGTCTGACTCCAACTCGAACGGTCGGAGCGTAGGAGGCTCAGAAAGTAGGAAGTCTCCAGGACGCTCCTTGGGGAACTGTTTCGGCGTAACCGTTCCTTGAGGGGAAGGGGCGGTGTGCGTCCTACGAGTTCACTTCGAACGACGTGGGACCCTCACTTCGGCAAGCTCAGCGTCTACAGCATCCGCGTGCAGTTTGCGTCGCCGAGCGAGCGACATCTTCTGCTTACCCATCAGGAGGTCATTGTCCTGATGACCGCGTCCAAATCTCTCGCCCCGAGAAGCGGCACCTGCGCATAAACCAGCCCAGTTTCTCCCTCGAGCCTGCCGGCGAGGTGGCCCTTGCCCAGGAGGTGCTCGGCCCCTGGCGCCCCCAGGCAGATTTCAGACGTGCCCTTACTCTCGACACGCAGGATCAGCCGGTTTCCAAGGTTGTCTCGCAGTTGCATGGGCATGACGTTGGCATCGGGTCGCTGGGCCGCGAAAATGAGAAAGATGCCTGCCGCCCTCGCCTTCACTCCGAGTCGGCCCACGAGCTGGGTAACGTGATCCCGGTACTCGTCCACCATCATCCATTCGGCGAACTCGTCGTGGATCACCCACCTCACAGGCATGCGCTCCGCGGGTGAAACCTTGGCGTTGTACTCGGCCAGCTTGGAGACCCGCACCTTGCGGAACTGCTGGTAGCGTTGATCCATCTCATCCACCACCTGCTGCAGCGCCTCGAGCGCCGCCGGGCGTTCGATGACAATGCCGTGGGAGAGATGGGGAAGGGTTTCAAAGGCGAAATAGTCGACGCCCGCCTTGGGGTCGATGAGAAGGATCTTGGCGAGATCCGGAGGATTCGTCGCAGCAATGTCCAAGATCAGGTTCTGCATCAGTACGGACTTGCCGCTGCCGGTGGTGCCCGCAATCAGCGT
>DATGFI010000174.1:0-2884 GCA_035309205.1 Planctomycetota bacterium
TCAAGCTCGCCACCCTCGTAAAGACGGAAAGGTAGCGGATGTTGCAGCGCTCCTTCCGGAATGCGTCGATCCGGAACAAATTCCGGATCCTGGTCCTGGGAATCAGCGCTATCGCCGTCGCCGGATCCTGCACGGTCTTCATCACCTATCTCTGGTTCTCCACCCGCGCCCGGCTGGTCGAGCGCCAGGAGACGATGGCGACCATCGTCGGCGATCAGAGCACGGCCGCCTTGGAGTTCGACCAGCCGTCGCAGGCGGCCGCCATCCTGGCGACCCTGAAGGCCGAGCAACCGATCGTGGCAGCCGCCATCTACACCCGGCCCGGACGACTCTTCGCGAGCTACCTGAGAGAGGGGATCAGCCCCTCCATTCTCCCGGCGCTGCCCGGACCGGACGGACAGAGATTCCAGGACGGGGATCTCCTCGACTTCCATCCCATCCAGTCCGGAGGGGATCGGGTGGGGACGCTCCTGATGCGCTCGGACCTCTCCGAGCTCCGGGATCGCGTCTATTTCGTGATCGGGACGGCCGTCCTGGTGCTGATCGGCGCCTCGTTCACGGTGCTTCTTCTCTCGACGAAGCTGGGGGGTCTGGTGACGGGACCCGTCCTTCGCCTGGCGGAGGTCGCCCAGGCGGTCTCGCAGAGGAAGGACTACTCGATCCGCGTGAAGGCCGGAGGCGAGGATGAGATGGGCAGGCTGATCGAGGGGTTTAACGAGATGCTGGCCCAGATCCAGGCGCGGGACGGGGCCCTCGCGGCCGCCCGGGACGACCTGGAAAAGAGGGTCCTGGAGCGCACCCGGGAGCTGGAGCAGGAGGTCGGGGAACGAAAAGCCGCGGAAGATCGACTTCACGAGAAGGATGCGCGCCTGATCGAAGCCCAGGAAATCGCCCGCTTGGGAAGCTGGGAGTGGAACATCGCCTCGAACACCGTCTCCTGGTCGGACGAGGTCTATCGGCTCTCCGGGATTATGCCGTCCAAGTTCGGTGGCGGGTTCAGCGACTTCGTCAACGTCGCGCATCCCGACGACCGGACCCCGCTTCGGGAAGCGCTCGAGACGGCCTGCCGGAAGCGCGAGCCCCTGACGCTCGACTTCCGCATCATCCGCCCGGATGGCTCGGTGCGGCATCTCCACGCGCAGGGAAAGGTCGTCCTGGATGCCGAGGGTCGGCCGCTGCGTCTGGTGGCGACGCTCCAGGACATCACGGAGCGGAAGCTCGCGGACCAGGCCATTCAGGATCTCAACCGCGAGCTCCAGACGCGCATGGCGGAGCTGGCCTCCGCCAATAAGGAGCTCGAGGGATTCTCCTACTCGGTGTCCCACGATCTTCGCGCCCCGCTCCGGGCGATCGACGGATTTTCCCGGATGCTGGTCGAGGACTTCGGCGATCAGGCCAAGGGGGATGTGCGCCGGTATCTGGACGTCATCGTGGGCAACACCCGCAGGATGGGTCAGTTGATCGACGATCTGCTCTCCTTCGCCCGGATGGGCCGGAAGTCGCTGGAGACCTCGACGATCGACATGGATGCCATGGTGAAGGATGTCGTGGCAGATCTGAGCCAGCAAAATCCGGATCGGGCTCTCGAGTTCCGGGTGGGATTCCTGCCCCCGGCCCAGGGAGACACCGCGATGTTCCGGCAGGTGTGGACGAACCTCATCTCGAACGCCGTCAAATATAGCCGCGGCCGCGCTCCGGCCCAGGTCGAGATTCAGGCCAGGAAGGCCGAGCATGAAATCGTCTACTCCGTCCGGGACAACGGCGTCGGGTTCGACATGCAATACTCGCATAAGCTCTTCGGGGTCTTTCAACGCCTGCATTCGGACAAGGAGTTCGAAGGGACGGGAGTAGGCCTGGCGCTCGTGGCGCGGATCGTCCAGCGGCACGGCGGGAGGGTCTGGGCCGATGGCAAGTTGGGCGACGGCGCGACCTTCTCCTTTGCTCTTCCCGCCACCCGGACGAACGGCGATCGATCCGCCGAGTGAAGGTCCCCCAGCCGGCGGGCAGCCGCCGGATCCCGGAGCCCGCCCACTCCTGCCGGCCGGGCCGTCGACGTCCCTCCTCCCGGCACTGGAGGGCCCGGGGAGATGACGAAAATGTCATGTGCAAGTCATCGTCACGACATGTCAAGTCCGTACGCTCAGGGGACACGTGAGCGCTCGATCGTCCTTGGGGCGCCCGCGGAGCAGACCTGTCGGGACGCAGCCCAGAACCTGCTCAGGGACGAAGGAGGAGACATCGATGATCCGGTCGGCAAGATCCCCGATATTCCAGATCCTGGCGGTGGCGATCCTTTGGGCCGGCCCGCAAGGAGTGATTGCCCAGGAGAAGGCGCCCCTCGAGCTGACACGCACGATCCCGCTCGAGGGAAGCCAGGGGAAGATCGACCATCTGGCGGCCGACGCCTCGACCGGGCGCATCTTCGTCGCGGCCAGCGGCAGCAACGCCGTCCTGGTGGCCGACCTCCAGCAAGGCAAGGTGGTCCATCGTCTGGACGGCCAGGCCGAGCCCCAGGGAGTCGTCTACATGCCGGACCTGAAACGCCTGGCGGTCGCCAACGGGAAGGACGGAAGCTGCCGCATCTTCGACGGGGTGACCTACAAGGAGCTCAAGTCCGTCGACTTCAAGGAAGACGGCGACAACGTTCGATACGATCCGCGCGCGAAGCGCCTGTACGTGGCTCACGAGGCCGGAGGGCTGGGCGTGGTGGATCTGGAGAAGCTGGAGAAGGTCCAGGACATCAAGCTCGATGCCCATCCGGAGGCGTTCCAGCTGGAGAAGGAGGGGAAGCGGATCTTCGTGAACGTCCCCGACTCGAAAGAGATCGTCGTGATCGATCGGGAGCAGGGAAGCATCCTGGCCAAGTGGCCGCTGGGGAAGCTGG
>DATGFI010000175.1:0-2103 GCA_035309205.1 Planctomycetota bacterium
AGAACGAAGTCGAGGGCGAGCTGCAGTCGGAGAAGGTCCATGCCCTGGCCCTTTCGTCGTTCGCTGGCGCCAGCGTGTCGGAGGCCGATGCCTTCAGTTTCTACCGGCACCGGATCCTCTATAACGAAATCTACGTGCTCCCGCCCGGCCAGGCCGCGGCCGTCCGGGCGGCGCTTCCCGAGTACAGCCTGACCGATCCCAGCACCCTATCGGCTCAGATCAAACAATCCTCGGACTATGGGGAGATTGCCTGGAGCTGGGTGAAGAACATCCCCTCCATGGCCGCCTCCGCCGCGAGCGCTCTCAATGAGTGGTGGACACAGAACGCCATGGGGACGGCGACCTACTACCGGGTGTCCGCCCTGGCCCCTCACATCTACGGCATGACCGTGGGACTGCTCTTCATGCTCTTCCCCCTCGCGGGACTGATGGCGCTTTGGCCCAAGTGGTCGGGAGCGATCGTCAACTTCATGAAGATCCTGATCTCGGTCAAGCTGTGGCCCATCCTGTGGGCGCTGCTGTCGGCGATCCTCTCCAGCCGGAACCTCTTCGACGGTACGAATCCGAACGGGTATGACAGCGGCCTCGGGAATACGGGGGTCTTCCCCGCCCTTTGCTCCATGTACCTCATCGTACCCACCCTCTCGTTCATGATGGTCAATATCGCCCATCATGCGGCCGGAGGGGCGCTGGGCATGCTGATCGCCGGAAGCGAAGGCGCCTCGATCGGGAGCGGAAGAGGGATCGCGGGGAGTATCGGGAGCGCCGCCGGAGGCGTGATCGAGGGAGGGGTCTGGGCGGCCAAGAAGGGCTGGAACCTCGGGCGTAAAGGCGCGGACGGCGGCGGGGGAGGCGCGAAGTAGATGCTGACCAAAAGCCGTCCGGGAGACCCCATGCCAGGATAGGTCACGCCACCTTCTAGAATGGCCGTGTCGTTCCGTGTCGTCGTCCAGCGGAGACGTGGGAGGGCACTGATCGATGGCTCATGTATTGATTGAACCTGATCACGGAGAGGCCCATAATTTGAAATCGAAGCCACCCATTATGGTGGCTTTATGGGGAGGGAGCTGAAGGTGGATGTCCCGCGAGGCCCGGGTCCAAGCGTCGGCGATGAGAGCGACCCCCAGGAGATCCTCCTCCGTCGTGCGCTCGCCGGCGAGGCCGAGGCAGCTCATTGGCTAGTCACGCTCCTCCAGAGCGAGTGCTACCGGGACATCACCGGCAAGATGGGGTATCTCAAGACCGGCGCCCATACGGCCACCATCGATGATGTGTTCCAGGACACTCTCATCCGATTCATGGAGCGCCTGAAGTCCGGAGAGCTCAAGGACCTGGCTCCGGAGGATCGCAAAGATATTCAACAGTACTTCCAGCGCCTTTGCGACGGACGTCTGCGAGACGCTCTTCATGCCAGGAAGTCTCCGCTCCTGGCCAGGCACAAGGAGGAGGTCCCCCTGGATCTGGTCGACAAGAACGCCCGCATTCCGGGGGACGCACGGCAGACGGAACACCTTGCTCTTGTCCATTCGGCCATATCGCGACTCGATCCCGAGCATGCGACTATTCTTCGGCGAGTTCTGGCCGGCATGCCCTATGAGGAGATCGCCACGGAAACGGGCCGCACCATCCCCGCCATCAAGTGCCTCATGCAGAGAATCAAAGAGGACCTCCAGGCGGACATCGCCCCCCGAAGCGCGACGGCCAGACTGAAGTACGAGGAGGAGAAGGCGAAGGAGCGCCAGTGGCCGAGCCGCTCCGTGATCGAAGCCGCCATCGCCGTCCTGCCCCCGGAAATCAAGGAGGCGGCCGTCTTTCTTCATGTGGAGCGCCGATCCCTTGACGAATTCGCCAGGAAGCTGGGGGATCGGGGCTATGAAAAGGCCCAGGCGCGGCTCAAGCAGGCGTACCGATCCCTGTCCGGCAGAATGAAGGTCCCCTTCCCCGAGGCCTTCGAGAAATCCCAGCCGTGAGTACCTCACCAGGCGTGCCCGATCGTCTTGCTCGGCTCGAGGACCGGATCTCCCAGCTCCGGAAGGATTGGGAGCGACGATTCGGCAAGGACTGCTTCAAGAACCCGAAGTTCAGTCAGGCCTTCGAAGGGGT
>DATGFI010000176.1:0-7426 GCA_035309205.1 Planctomycetota bacterium
AAGTTCGTACGACTTGATCCGCGCCCGAAGTGCAGGATCCTCGGGATACTCGATTCCCGAGAGGCGGTCGAGCCGTCCCAGCAGGGCGAATTCCGAGCGTTGCTCCTCCCGGAACTTGCTCGGGCCGGGCGAGGCGAACGAGAGGGGGTTGGTGGGGTCGGCGTTCATCCGCACGCCCGCATTTTCGGGTCCCAGGTAGTGGGCGCCGTGGCCATTCACCCCGCCGCAGCAGTCGGCGAGCGGCGAGCCCATCACCACGAACTGGGGCAGGTTTTCGTTCAACGCCCCGAGGCCGTAGTGCACCCACGAGCCGATCGTGGGGAATGGGCCTTCCAGCGCGTGCCGGCCGGTGTGGAACTGCAGCTGCGCGCCATGGTCGTTGTCGGTGGTGTAAAGCGAGCGGACGATCGCCAGATCGTCGACACAGTCGCCCACGTTCGGCCACCAGTCGCTGACCTCGATGCCGCTCTGGCCGCGCTTGCGAAAGCCGACCTGCAGGGGGTAGAGGACCGGCTGGACCTTGTGCTCGCCGGCGACGAATTCCCGAATGTCCTTAAGGGCGGGGTTTTTCAGGGTGTTCTGGTAGGGCGTCTCTGAAATCGACTTCCCAGCGAACCGGTTCAAAGCGGGCTTGGGATCGAAGCTTTCGACGTGGCTCACGCCCCCGGTCATGAAGAGCCAGATGACGCTCTTGGCCCGCGGCCTCCAGTGCGGCTTTCCATCGGGCGGGCGCCAGGCCTCCTGGTCGTCCGCCCTGGCGATGCGCTGACTGTGGAAGAGCGAGCCGAGCGCGAGGCCCGTGAAGCCCATGCCCGTGTCCGCCAGGAACGTCCGCCGGTTGACGCGGCCGCAGCCCATCGCTCCCCCTATCGAATCATGACGAAGTCGTTATGGTTGAACAGAGTCTGCACGAGGTCCTCCCTCGCACGCTGGGCCGGGTCCGTCGAGGGGGGGACCTTGGCGGCCGTGCCGCCCTCGAAGGGCACGAGGTTCCCAGGGTGCGAGAGCAGCCTTGCCTGGGCCCCGAGGAAGCCATTGCATTCCTCCTGCTCCGCCGGGGTGGGCGCCCGGCTCAGGATCCGCTCGAAGGCGGCCACGACGAACAAGCGCGAGTCGGGAGCCTCCTTCGAGAGGGCCGCGGCCAGGAGACGCGACGTTTCCAGGAGGAGGGTGCTGTTGGCCATCGCCAGCGCCTGCTGCGGGACGACGCTCTCCGTCCGTTCGTAACACTCCGTCACGCTGGCGCCATCGAAGAGGACCAGGAATCCCATCTGCTTCTCCGCGGCATGCCGGAAGTAGAGGCTGCGGCGCGGGACGTCGAGTCCCTGGGAGGAATCGATCTCCGGGCCCCCCTGTCGGGCATCGAGCGCTCCCGAGAGGTAGAGCACGCCGTCGCGGACGCACTCGGCTTCCATGCGGCGGGGGTTCATGCGCCAGAGCCATTTGTTTTCAGGGTCGAGCTTCAGGGAGTTCGAGTCGGGCATCGAGTCCATCCGGTAGGCGCTCGAGGTCACCAGGAGACGGTGCATCTTCTTGAAGCTCCACCCCTGAGCCATGAATTCAACGGCCAGCCAGTCCAGAAGCTCGGGGTGGCTGGGGGCACGGCCATGTTTGCCGAACTCGAAGACCGTGGGGACGATCGGCCTGCCGAAGTGGCGCATCCAGAGATGGTTCATCGCCACCCGGGCAGTCAGCGGATTCTCCGGGTCGGCGATCCAGCGCGCGAGTGCCAGGCGGCGTCCCGTGCTCTCCGCGGGGTAGGAGGGCAGCTTGCGAGGGGTGAACTCCGGGGTCGGGGGAAGCTTGGCGTCCGCTTCTGCCTTTTCGGCCGCCCTCTCGGCATCCGCGAGCGTCTTCTTCACCTTGTCGTCGCCGCGAGACTTGGCCGCGGCCCGGCGAGCGACCAGCAGGCTGCGCCGGCTCTCGAGGAGCCCCTGCCGGCGCTGCGCCGACTGAGCAGCAATCGCGGTCTTCCGAAAGGCTTCGGAATTCTTCTCGCCCGCGGCCTCGAGCTTCTCTGCCTCGGTCACCGCCTCGAGCGAGGCGTGCTTCGCCTGGGCAATCGGCAGCGCCAGGAGCGCGAGGGGCAGCTCCTCGAGCGCTGTTTGAAGCGCAGCGCTTGCCTTCGGGTCGTCGCCCGACGCCAGGGTCTTCTCCTGGTTGGCGACCGCTTGGAGCAGGGCGTCCACCCTCGTGCGCGCCTTCTCGACCTCCTTCGCGTCGGCTGCGAGCAGGTCGCGAAGGACGAAGTCCCGTCTTTCCGGCGCGATTGCGGCACGGGGCAGCCGGACGGTCTCGATCGAGATCGGTCGCCCTCCGAGCGCTCGGGGGACCGCCGGCGGAAGGGCATGGGACTTGTCGGGCTGCTTCTCGTTCCCGCGCACGTAAAGGTACGTCGGTGCCGAGGGATCGCCGTCGAAGGCCCTCGGCAGGCCGTCGACCGCCACGTCGGCCTGGCCTGGGATCGCGTCCGTCCGGACGGTGTACGGCTCGAAGAAGGCGCGGAACTGGTAGTACTCCTGGTGGGTGATGGGATCGAAGAAATGGCCGTGGCAGCGCGCACAGTTCATGGTGGTGCCGATGAAGGCCTTGGCGGTGTGCTCGACCACGTTCTGGAGCCAGGCATCTCGGCTGAACTTCTGCCAGTTCCGCGCCAGGAATCCGGTAGCCCGGAGCACGTCGGGATCCTCCGGCGCGAGCTCGTCGCCCGCGAGCATCTCGAGGATCATGCGGTCGTATGGCTTATCGGCGTTCACGGATTCGACAATCCAGTCGCGCCAGTGCCAGATGTGGCGCATGCTGTCGCGAACCTCCTGCTCGTACCCCGCCCAATCGCTGTAGCGCCACACGTCCATCCAGTGCCGCCCCCAGCGTTCGCCATGTCGCGGATCGGCCAGCAGGCGGTCGACGACCTTCTCGTAAGCGTCGGGCGCGGCGTCGGCCACGAACGCGTCCATCTCCTGACGCGTGGGGGGCAGGCCGATCAGGTCGAGCGTGACGCGGCGGAGGAGGAGCGGCTTGGGCGCCTCGGGACGGGGCTTGAGATGGTGCTCCTCAAGTCCCGCGGCGATGAAGGCATCGATCGAGGTGCGTTCCCACCAGGCGTTTTGGACGGTCGGGAGCGGCGCGCGAACCGGCTTCACGTGGGACCAGTGAGTCTCGATCCTGGCTCCCGCGGCTGAGGCGGAATCGGGCCAGGACGCGCCCTGGTCGATCCAGCGTCGGAGGAGGTCGACCGTTTCCCGCGGGAGCGGGTCCGACTTCTGGGGCATGCGGTCATCGGGGCTGGCCTCCAGGAGGATCGTGACGAGCCGGCTATCCTTGCCGTTGCCGGGAAGGATGGCTTTCCCCGAAAGACCGCCCTCCAGAGCGAGGGGTTTGGAGTCGAGCCTCAGTTTCCCCTTCTGCTTCTTGTCGCCGTGGCAGGCGACGCAATGCTCCCGGAGGATCGGCTGGACGTCGCGGACGAAGTCCACCGCCCCGGGGGCGGGCTGCGTCGATTCCTGGGGGCCGGCGCCCGTCGTCAGCAGGAGGAGGATCCAGGCCGCTCGATGTTTCATACTATGCAACATACTTGCATCGTGGGCATCACTTCTTATATGCGTCATGCGGGGTGAAGGAGTCAAGCAAAGCGGATAATAGCGGCGTCGCCTTCGCGACTCGGTTTCGGCGGGATCTCGTGAATCGATCGGTTGACCGAGTCGCGCCCTTCGTTTCGGGCGCTCGGGATCCCCCCCCATCGACGCTGCTGGCCCGTGGAGCCCCCTGGCACGGGGCAGGACCGAAAGGCCCTTCGGGGCTACTTCGACGGCGTCCTCAGGGGCAAGAGACCCCGGAGTCGCCCTTCGCGGAGATAAAGACCCAGCCACACCAGGAGTCCCAGCACGATCTGCACGAAAAACGGATCGCCGACGCGCCAGTGCGTCAGGATGGCGCCTCCGATATACCCCGTCAGAAGCACCGCTCCCAGCACGGCCGTCGGGGGGACCAGGTAGACCGCCACGCACGACAGTTCGAGGATCGCCAGCGGAAGCATCATGGAGTCCCGGAGCCCCAGATGCCCGAAGCCCTGGAGCACCTCCGGTCCTCCTTTGATCTTCATGACGCCGCTCAGCAGGAATGCGAGAGAAGCCAGGATCGATATTCCTCGCCCGACCCAGACGACCTTGCCCACCGGTGCTGCCACAAAAGCCTCCCTTCCATCAATTCGAAAAGAATCCCGCGCGGGGTTTCCTGGGAACGCGGCGTCGGCCGGAGCTCATCCCGTCATCGTCGGCGAGGAGCGTCGTCCAGCGGGAAGTTCGCGGATCGGAGACCGCGATCCCCTTGGCGTCCTTGCCTCCCGGATGGTATCCGGAGGTGCCCGGGAGGCCCGCGCGGGGACCAGAGGAGCGCTCCGAACGAGCTGCTCGGGATCGGGAGGGATCGGTCCGGGGGCGTCTCCCCGGGAGTCCGCAGGATCGGCGGACGGGAGTTCTCCGGAAGCTACCGGTCCGCCCGATGTTTGGTTCTCTTCTGCGGCAGCGGCCGCTCCCCCAGGAGAGCGTATTCCACGACTCGAAGGCCCGCAGCCGGATAAAGCCATTCTCCAGCATGGCCGAACCGCTCGGTGCCTCGGAGAAGGCGCATATGGGCGTAGGTGTCCTGGGAGACTTCGGCGGGGCCTCCTTTGGCCGCGGGAATCCGCTCCTGGAGATCGATCGGTTCGATCGTGAACACGAGCTCTTCCGGAGAATTCGACAGCCATCGTTCGTAGACCTGCTGCGGGTTCTCCGAGGGGCCGGTGATATCAAAGGAGAGTTCCCGGTTTCGGAGGTCCGCCCGCCGTCGCAGCTCCCATTCGAACAGGTGATGGCTGAGGCCGGGAAAGGTCCCCAGGATCCGCACCGACGGTTTATGGATTGCCTCGTCGGAGATACGCCGGAGGATCTCCCGATAACCCAGAGCCTCCGGGGTGAAGGAACTCTCCTCCAGGCTGCGAAGCCCCTCCTGGTAGAGCGAGGGTGCGGCGGGCACGACCAGGGCCAGGATGGCCCCAGCGGCCGCGAAGGACAAGGCCCACCGAAGTCCCGGCGATCGCAAGCGTCGGATCACCGGCGCGACCGCGCTCGAGGCCAGGAGCAATCCCGCGGGAAGGAACGGGAGGATAAAGCGCGTCTGGCGGGCGCCATGGGCGGTGACGATGAGCGCGGTCACCACGACCGCCCATCTTAGGAATCGGACTTTTTCCGGCACGTTTCGGGCAATGAGGCCCAGTGCCACGAGGGCCAGAAGCGCCACGAAGACGGGCGTCGAGGCGGCGGCGGTGTGGAACAGGAATCTCGGGTAGAACGTCCAATAGTCCAACGACGAGCGGGCAAACTGCTGGGGCGACTGAGTGACCCAGTTCAGGTAGTGCGTGAGCCGCATGGGGTAGACGACGAAGAACCAGACGAAGAGGGGTACCACGAGCGAGAAGAAATAGGCCTGGTGTCGAGGCGCGATTTTCGCGCGCAGTGCGTCGCGGTGGCGCCAGACGAGCCATGCGGACCGGACGCCGAGGGTCAATGTTCCCAGCGTGAGGGGGGTGCCCGGATGGACCAGGGAGAGCGTGTGCGTTCCCAGCGTGAAGTTCCACCCCCCTGAAGCAAGGATCGCCAGCGCGCAGGCAAAAAGAACTGCCGCCATCAGGTGGAGCGGGTGAAACGCCGCGCGGCTCTTCAGGACGCCTTTTGCCCAGTCCCAGACGGCGCGTCGCTCCTCCGGCCTCAGGCGCCACGCCTCGTAGGTCGCGACCGTGAAAATCCAGACCGTCGCGTACTGCGAGGCCGTCAGCACGTACGCGGTGAGCGTCCAGCCTACGGCGCGGATGCGACCGACCGTGTCGGGGGCATCCAGGGCCCGGCCATAGAGCCAGAGCAGGAGCGCGGACATGACGAGCGCAGGCATTTCCAGCAGGATGGTGCTGGCCTGGGACAGGAAGGCGGGAGACGTGAGGCCGAGCGTCGCGGCCATCAGGCCGGCGGCCCAGGCTGCTCCCTCGGTCCGCTCCTGTGGCGTCCCGGTCCCGGGGGCGTAAGGATCCGAGGCGAAGCGGCAAGCGCCAAGGTAGAGCAGCGACGACAGGACCACAAAGAGGAACGCACTGACGCCGACGGCGGTCAGCCAGGACGGACCAAAGAGGGCGTAGGCGGGGACGAGAAGGAGCGAGTGGCCGAACGGATAACGGAAATGCGTCCCGAAGACATCTCCCAGGAAATGCCGCAGGTCGAGCTGCGTGATGTCCTGCAGGATGACGAAACCCTGAAGCCCGTGCGAAGCTTCGTCCCAGTAGGGGGTGCCCCCGACGGCCGCGCGGGTCCGGACGACAGCAATCGCGATCGCCGCGCCCAGCCCCCCCACAAGAGCGAGGCAAGCTCCGCTCACCAGCCTACACCGACTCATGCCGCCTCTCCATGCCCGAAGGACGCCCCAGACGGACGCTTCCGACCCTGGGTGCATGCCCGCTGATGCCCGCCAAAATCCCCAGCAGTAGCTCAGGAATCCACGTTTAATTCAAGTCAAATGAGAGGGTGCTCGACGGGGATGAAAGGGGTACGGCGCCCTTCGCCAGCGCCAGACGACGTCCCCGGAGGAAAACTCCTTTTCCGGTGCGAAAAAGCCGGACTGACCCGCCGGGGATGCTCCCGTTTTCCTCGGATGGCGTCCTTCTTATCAGGCCCCAGACCGGGGCGATTGGCGGGCCTGACGGTTCGGCCCCCGAGGGCGACGTGTCCTCCTGCCGCTTCATCCCCGCAGCCAGGGCTTCACGCCTCCTCCAGGTTCGCACGGCCGGACGCCGGATCCGGTTCTTCCCCAAACCCAAGCTCGGGGAAGTCCTGAGGATGGACATGTCCGATGGCCCGGAAAAAAACTTCTGAAGGGCACGTCGAATTCGATGTACCGGCCTCGGCCCCGGAGCGTCTAAAAACTCGCCGACCCGTCCCCCGACGCGCCCCGTTCTTGCGCTGCGAGACGGGTTGCGCCGCCAGGGGAAGGTGCGGTGTGGAGGACCTCAAGATGCCCGTTCGGATCCTCTCTCAGACGGTCGTCGCTCTGGTAGCAGGAGCCCTCCTGGGTTCCCCTGTGGACGGGCGGCAGGACAAGGACCTCAACAATCCGAAGAAATGGCCCGTGGTGCTGAAGGGAGAGCACTATCAGCTCTGGGCTTCCGCGTCCGAAAAGGAGTCCGAGGAGATTCTCCGGTTCATGGAGCTGGTTTTTTCGACGTACACCCAGCTTCTCGATCTTCCCCGCCCTCCCGTCCAGAAGATGGTGATTGTGGTCTACAAGGATCGGGCCGAATACCTCGCCGGGGGCGCCCCCGCCATCAGCGCCGCCTATTACAACGGAACCCGGCTGGTCGGCTACTGCGGCGACAAGGCCGTACTCTCTTACTTTGCCCACG
>DATGFI010000177.1:0-5434 GCA_035309205.1 Planctomycetota bacterium
GCTCACCGCGCTGACGACCCGCTTGGTCTTGAAGCCCTTCTTGGAGAAAAGCTCGCTGATTGCGTCCGGAACGGAGACCTGCGGGTTGACCTCGGCGATTCCGAATTCGGTGACCTTGTACTGTCCGCTGGTTTCGCTGACCTGGACTGCCTTGATGAACTTGGAACCTACATCGATGCCCACGAGGTTTCGGGATGCCATGATCCAAAAGTTTACCACCCCTTAGGGGGTTGTCAAGGGAATCGCGGAACGGAGCCCCGGGAAGGCTATTCCACGATGCGGGCGGCCAGGCCGAGCGCGATGGCGGCCTGGGTCGGATTGTCCTGCAACTCCTGCTGGGAATCGCGGGGCAGCTCCAGTTCGAAGTACTGCAGGGGGTTCCAGCGGTTGACGGGCTTCTGAACGGTGCGCTCCAGGGTTTCCGGCAGCCCGATCGTGCTGGAGGCGCCGCCGGTGATGTAGACCTCTTCGACCTTCTTGTCGTACTGGTTCTCGAAATAGTCGATCGAGATGTTGATGTCGTGGCAGATGTCCTCCACCACGCTGGAGATGCAGTCCATGACGCGGTCGGCGTCGCCGCCCCCGCCTCCGTATCCGCCGCTGTCTGCGCCGCGAAACTTGGTCTGGTCGCCCTTGTCCAGCATGACGATGGGCACCTTGGTGGTGGACCGCTCGCGGCGCTCGGTCCGCATCTTGTCGGCGTCTTCGGAAGAGACCAGGACGATGGGCATGTTGCCCGGGTTGGTCTCGGAGCCTCCGCCGCCACCCCCGCCGCCACCTCCGCCTCCGCCCCCCGAATAGGCCGCGCCGGCGACGCTCCGCTTGAGGGCCTCGGCGTCCTTGACCTCGAGGGAGAGTTTTTTGGAGATGGAATCGGTGAGGTCGTCGCCTCCCTTGTAGAACTCGCGCGTAAAGTAGGAGACGCTGTCGCTCATGATGTTGATGTTGGTCTTGGAGGCTCCGATGTCGACGAGGGCGACGAGCTTGCCGGCGGCGATGGCCTGGGGATTGATCATGCCGGAAAGTTCGTAGGCGTTGCCCAGGGCGAAGGAGTCGACGTCGACGATGGCGGGCTGGAGTCCGGCGCCTTCGAGGATGCCGACGTGTTCGTCGATGAAGGTGCGCTTGGCGGCGACGAGGAGGACCCGCATTTCGGGCTCCTGGCCCTCCTGGGGGGCAAGCTCCTCGAGCTTCTGGGAGTCATGGAGGACCTCGTCGACTTCGACGGGGATGTACTTGCCGAGTTCGTACTTGGCGGCGTTGACGAGCTCCTCGTCGCTCATCACCGGCATGGAGATGTAGCGCACGAACACGAAGCGTCCGCTCACCGCGCTGACGACCCGCTTGGTCTTGAAGCCCTTCTTGGAGAAAAGCTCGCTGATTGCGTCCGGAACGGAGACCTGCGGGTTGACCTCGGCGATTCCGAATTCGGTGACCTTGTACTGTCCGGCGATCATCGTGAGCTGCACGGCTTTGATGAACTTGGAGCCGATATCGAGGCCCACCAGGTTCCGAGTCGCCATTAAGGAAGTCCCCTCTTCTTGAAGAAGCCGGACCTTTTCAGTGTATCACCGACCGGACCCTTGTCAAGAAACGAGATGGACAGGGGATTCCTCGGCACCCATCGAGGGGAACGACCTCCCTCCGGACTGTCGGGGCTCGATGCCTCCTTCCCCCGGAGGTCCGACTCCTCCGAATGAATCTCTTGATTTCCCGGGCGAAATCCCTATGCTATCGCCCGTGATTCAACCACTGACCAAAGGCCGCCGCTGCGCGATCTGCAACAAGGGTCCCATCCGCGGGGATCAGATCACCCGTCGCGGCCTCGCCAAGTCCAAGGGCGGCGTAGGCCGGAAGATCACCGGGCGCTCGAAGCGGAGCTTCAAGCCGAACCTCCAGAAGGTCCGGGCGGTCGTGGACGGCAAAACCGTCCGCCTCAAGGTCTGCACCTCCTGCCTGCGCCTGGGCCGCGTCCAGAAGCCCGCCTAGCCAGGGCGACCGGCATCGGGCACTGGGCGATAGCCCAAAGGAATGCGCCCGGCGCACCGGGCACGTACCTTCCGGCTAATGCCCGAGGCCTAGTGCCTGTTGCCTGTTTTCTGGGGGGTGGGGCTTGAGCGAAGCACAGATCCGCGAGGTCGAACAGGTCGTCCGCGCCAACGACGAATGGCGGCTCCGGCAGACCGTCAACCTCATCGCGAGCGAAAACGTCCTTTCCGCCCGGGCCCGGGCCCTGCTACCCTCCGACTTCGGCCACCGATACGCCGAAGGGCACCCCGAACCGGGCAAGCGCTACTACCAGGGCACCAAGAACATCGACATCATCGAGGCCAGGACCCGCGACTCCATCAAGAAGCTATTCGGCGTGACCCACGCCGAAGTACGCACGGTCAGCGGCACCAACGCCAACGACGTCGTCTTCTCCGCCTTCGTCAAGCCCGAGGACAAGGTCATCGTCAATTCGCTGGAGGTCGGCGGGCACATCAGCCACCAGCCCATTGGCGGCATGGGGAAGTACACCCGCAACATTCTGCGCTGGCCCCGCGACCCGAAGAACGGCTATGCCATCGATGTCTCCGCGTCCAAGGACCTGCTGGCCAAGGAAAAGCCCAAAATGGTGGTCATCGGGAAGAGCCTGATCATGCTCCCCGAGCCGGCCAAAGAGATCGCCGCGGTCTGCAAGGATCTCGGCGTGCTCTGCGTCTTCGACGGCGCTCACGTCCTGGGCCTCATCGCAGGCAAGCAGTTCCAGGATCCGATCGTCGAGGGCTGCGACATCCTCCTCGGATCCACCCACAAGACCTTCTTCGGACCCCAGCGCGGGGTGGTCCTGTCGAATCTCCCCGACGACAAATGGAAGAGGATCGACAAGCTCGCATTCCCGGGCTGCCTGTCCAACCATCATCTCTTCACCCTCCCGCCGCTGCTTGTCGCCACCATCGAGATGACCGAGTTCGGGCCGGCTTACGCGAAGCAGGTGGTCGCCAACGCCCAGGCCTTCGCCAAGGCGCTCGACGCCGCGGGCTTCGACGTCCAGCTGAAGGACTTCGGATTCACGCGCAGCCATCAGGTCGCCGTCGACGTCAAGAAGCAGGGGGGCGGCCGGGAATGCGCCGAGAAGCTCGAAGCCAACGACATCATCTGCAACTACAACCTGCTCCCGCACGACGATCCCAAGGCCGTCATGAAGCCCTCGGGCCTCCGGCTCGGAGTCCAGGAAATGACCCACTGGGGCATGAAGGAGGCCGAAATGGGCGAAATCGCCCGGTTCTTCAAGGAGTGCCTGATCGACGGGAAGTCGGTCAAGGCGGAGCTCAACAAGTTCCGGTCGCGCTTTGTCGACGTGAAGTACAGCTTCGACTCCGCCGGCGACGAAGATGCCCCCACGAAGCGGTCCACCAAGAAGCCCGGAACGATCGAGCCGGACCTCGCCGGATACTGATGCACCCGAGCCTCCTCCGGCGCGATCAGGCCGTCCTGGTGCTGGTGGACGTCCAGGACCGCCTCCACGCCGAAATGCCGCGCCGCGGTGAGGTCGCCCTCCGGCTCATCAAGCTCGCCGAAGCCGCCATCGTGCTCGGGGTACCCGTCGTGGTCACCGAGCACGCGGCCAAGGCGTTCGGCCCCACAATTGAGCCGGTGCGGGCCGTTCTGGGGGGCGTGACGCCTCTCCAGAAGATGGTGTTCTCCTGCTTCGGGAGCGACGAATTCCGACAGAAGCTCGAGTCCTTGCGGAGATCACAGGTCGTCATCGCCGGCTACGAGACTCATGTCTGCGTCTGCCAGACGGCGCTGGACGCCCGGTCCGCGGGATATCAGGTCCACCTGGTCCGGGACGCCTCCGCCAGCCGCAGCGACGCCGACTACGGCGTCGGCGTGGAGAAGATGGCGGCGGCGGGGATCATCCCGGCCACCACCGAGACGGTGATCTTCGAGTTGCTCGAGAAGGCGGGGACCGACGAGTTCCGGGCGCTGCTGCCGGTCATCAAGAGGAAGTAGACGGCGCCGCGTCCTCGTCCCCTTCGGTCTCGTGTACTCCGAGCCTCTCCTTCCCCTGGGCGATGCGGCGTGCCATGGACTGAAGGTTGTAGTGAAAGATCAGCCAGGCCCCCAGCAGGATCAAGACGACGTCGGACACGCGCCCGACGACCTGGTAGGCCGCGGCGTCGGAGTTGTTCCCCAGGCCGAGAATCCGGAACAGGCCGAGCATGCCCCCCTCCATCACTCCGAGCGCGCCCGGCGTGTGGGGCAGCATGTTGATCAGGTTGGTCACGATGTAGATCGCCGACAGCTTCTCGAACGGCATCCATTCGCCATGAGCGAAGTAGAAGTAGACCCAGGGCCGCACCAGCACCGACAGCGCGGAGAACGTCGTCACCGTCTGGGCGATGACGAAGGTCTTCCAGCGCTTGGTGAAGGCGATGTGGATGAGGTGCTCCATTTCCTCCGCGCGGGTCCGCAGCCGGGCCAGCCTTCGGCGCCATCTGCTGTGGGGGCGTTTGGGCCCGAAACGGGCCAGGGCGTTGATCAGGGTGACCGTCGGCTGGCGGTTACTGACGAAGCCATACACCGCCAGCAGGAACAGGGAAACCAGGAGTAACAGGGCGCCGAGCACCATGATCTCCTGTTGGCGGGGAAAGTCGATCTTCCAGACGGCGATGCCTGCCGCGACGACCATCGTGAACAGGAGGGCGCCCATCTCCTGGAATTTGCCGACGACGATCGTGGCGAGGATTTTCCGCTTGGGCTCGGCAGAGACCCGGGCGACATAGAAAATCTTGAGGGGCTCCGCCCCCAGGTACATCGAGGGCGCGATGAAATTGACGGGGAACCCCATGAAGTTCGCCTTGAGCGTCGTCCAGAGCGAGACCTTCATGTTCTCACTCCTCATGAGGATCCACCAGCCCAGGCCTGGATACAGCATGGTTCCGGCGCACAGAAAGATGAAGGAGGTGACGCCGGCCCAACCGACCGAGGCAACCGCTTCGATCGCCTTTCCGAAGCCGCCGAATTTCTGGATGAAGAAGATGAACAGGCCGATGCCGACGGTCATCGACACCGCGAGGAAGATCTTTTTCCACATGAAGGAGGCCCGATTCTAGGGACGCGGGAAGGGGGCGTCAACAGCGCCCTCCGTCGGAGGGCGGCGGGCTCGGTCCCCGCGTGAGGAACTCACGAAAGAGGGATCCTCTGCGATAGTCTTAGGAGCGCTGGCACCGATCCTCGTCGTCGGACTGCTCCTCCTGGCGGCCTTGGCGGGCTGGATCTGCGTCCAGTTTTCCGAGACGAGGCGGGAGCTCGACCTGGAGAAGCTGGCCGGCGGCCGGGGTCTCCACTTCCGCTCCGGCCTTCCAGCAGAGCTCCAGGAGGTCTTGCCCCGGTTTCGGGCGATCGAGACGGCCCGGCAGGGAGGCGGCGAGTTTCAGGCCGGGCT
>DATGFI010000178.1:0-4035 GCA_035309205.1 Planctomycetota bacterium
CTTGTCGGATTCATAGACGTACTGGGTCGCAACTCCGGCCGAGAGCACGCCATCGATGATCGTCCGGAAGACGCTTAGCGTGACGCCGGTTTCAAGCACGCTGCTGTTGAGGGTGTGTTCGCAGAAGAGATTCGATCCCCAATGCCAGTAGTCTCCCAGGTCGTCGCCCAGGAGCAGCTTGCCTTCGAGCGAGGACGCGGCCTGATCGGCTTCCGCACCGGGCTGATTGTTCCAGAGGATGTATTCCAGATAGAGCGTGGGGTTGGTCGGCAGGACGCCCCAATCCGCCAGCGCGTACCGGATCTCGGCGGACCAGTTCCGGATTTCCAAGGTTGAATTGAACCCCTGACGCTCGAAGATCGTGTTCATATAAAGATCGAGCTGGAATCTCCCGCCCAGGCCGAACTCGAACTCCTCGGACATCCGGACGGCGGACACCTTGGGCTGGCCGAAGCCTTGGTACTGACGCGGGCGAATGTCCACCCACTGCTCAAACTCCACCTCGCCGGGATCGACCTGGAGATAGATCCGCGTGGTCGGCGACGGGCGCTTGGCGGTCCAGTACGGCCGGTGGTAGGGCCCTACGGGCAGATCGTCGGCCGGTTTGTTGGCCTGGATGACCACCTCGGTATCCCCCTTTTTCTTCTCCCCCTGGGCCTCCGGTTCGCCGTCGAAGAGACCCAGAGAGGTCGGCAGCTTGTTCGCCGCGTCGCCCGCGTCATCCAGGAACGGAAGAGGGATCGAGGTCCCGGCCCGCAGGGGCCCGGATTCCTGAGCCCAGACGGGAACGGCGCAGAGCAGCACGACCGGAATCCAAGCGAGTTTGGCCATCCCCAGCCCCCCAATAGCCGCTCTCGTCCTGGCCGGGCGAAAGCCCGGCCTGCTCAAGAGTCTCTCCATGGCAGCAACTCCTGTGCCAGCGGGGGCCTTTGGCAGGGGGGCGGGACCTGCGAGGGAAAGCGACAACTCCTGTATAGTCCGCATACAATCGATGGATTCCGAGGAACGCGAGGGGGGAGGGTGCCGGGGGACTGCTCCCTCCGATCCCCTGAGGTTTCATTAAAAATGGGGCCGGCTGCAAATATCCCGGCCCCCTGCGCGTATAAGCCTGAGATGGGCAGGAGGAGCGGGGTTCCCAGTCCGCGAACCGGTATTCGGAGAGAGGGCATCTATGGTCCCCAATGAGGTCGTCCAGCCGCGTTTCGAAACCCAACTCAATCTCGTGTCCCGGCAGATCCTCCTTCTTTTGGGTGAACGCGGAAGCATGGACCTGGGCGGGATGGCGGCCGCGCTCGAGGTCCCCGGCGAGCTGACCGCCTTGGCGGTGGGATGGCTGGCCCGCTCTCGGGCGGTCGATCTGGCCGTGAACCTCTCAGGTAAGCTTCAGGTAAAGATCCGGAGACCCATCGAGTAGGCCTTCCTGCATCGACGCGCACCATGGAACCCGGAAATCTGGTCGGAACCACCCTGGCCGGCTGCCGCCTGGCCGCCTCGGTCGCCCGCGGCTCCATGGGCGAAGTCTTTCGCGGCGTCCACCTGGGACTCCAGCGGCCCGTCGCCGTCAAGGTGATCCCCGTCTCCGATCGCGAGAAGGCCGACGTCGACGGCCTTCTCCTGGAAGCCCGCGCGCTGGCGAAGATCGAGCATCCCAACATCGTCCGCGTCTACGACGTGGGCGTCCAGGAGGGCCTCTTCTACATCGTCATGCAGTTCCTCGAGGGCGAGACCCTGAAGGCTCGCTTTGACGAGTCGGGCGCGTTTCCGGAGGTCGAGGTCTATTCGGTGACGGGCGGCATCGCTCGGGGCCTGGGGGCCATGCATGGCCAGCGCCTCATCCACCGGGACCTCAAAATGGAGAACGTGATCCTGACGCCCGAGGGGCAGGCCGTCATCATGGACTTCGGCCTCGTCCGTGATCCGGGGGCGAAGGACGAATATCAGGGCCGCATCGTGGGGACGCCTCCCTACATCCCCCCGGAGGTCTGGCAGGGAAAGGCTGCGGATGCCCAGAGCGATCTTTATTCGCTGGGCGTGATCTTCTACGCTCTCCTGTCGGGGGTCTATCCCTTCCGCGCGAAATCGCCCAAGGACTATCGGGAACTGCACCTGAATACGCCGGCGACGAATCCCGCTCAGGTGAATTCATCGGTCGACGACAATCTCGCCGCCGTCGCGATGAAGCTGATCGCGAAGCCGACGGCCCGGCGCTACGCGTCGGTCGAGGACTTCCTCCGGGACCTCGATTTGTGCCGCCGCGGGGATACGCCCGAGGCGCTCAAGAGCACGGGGCGGAAGGTGAAATGCGGCTTCTGCGAGGCGGTCATGCCCGCGAATCTCCCCAAATGCACGGTCTGCGGCTCTGCCTTGGGGGCGCCGAGGGAGCTCGCGCTCAAGGCCGGCGGCCGTGAGGCGCCGTGCCCCGCCTGCGGGCGGCTCCGCGATCGCCGCACCCGAGTCTGTCCGCACTGCCGAACGGGCATCTGCGGCAACTGCCTGAAGAACATCGCCGCCCGTGACGGCCTTTGCGTCGGCTGCCTCGAGATCTCCTGATCTCCCTCGCCGCCCTTGACTTCGCCGGGCGCCCGTTCCATAAAGGGGACAGTGAAGATCCTCATCGTCGAGGACGAGAAGAAGGCTGCGGCCTATCTCCGCAAGGGTCTCGTGGAGAACGGCTTCGTCGTCGATCACGCCGCCGACGGCGAAGACGGCCTGGAGCTCGGCCGGACGGGCACCTACGAGCTCATCGTCCTGGACGTGATGCTGCCCGGCCGCGACGGCTGGTCGGTGCTCGCCGAGCTCCGGCGCGCGGGAGTGCAGACGCCCGTCCTCTTCCTCACGGCGAAAGATTCGCTTCCCGACCGGGTCAAGGGACTGAATCTCGGGGCGGACGACTACCTCCTGAAGCCTTTCGCCTTCTCGGAACTCCTGGCCCGGGTCCGCTCGATCCTCCGTCGCGGACCCGCCCGCCGCGAGGAGACGCTGCGGCGGGGGGACCTCGAGATCGACCTCGTCCGGCACCGCGCCGCGCGGGCGGGAAAGAAGCTCGATCTCACCCCCAAGGAGTTCGCGCTTCTGTCGTTCCTGGCGCGTCGCGGCGGCGAGGTGCTCTCGCGCACGACGATCGCCGAAGAAGTCTGGGATATGAACTTCGACGGGGGGACGAACGTCGTCGACGTCCACGTCCGCCGCCTCCGCTCCAAGGTCGACGATCCGTTCGACCGCAAGCTGATCCACACGGTCCGCGGGATGGGATATGTCCTCGACGACGCCCGGTGAGAGCGGCCGCGGGAGCCTGGCCGCCCGCCTGACGCTCTGGTATTCGCTCTTTTCGTGCTGCCTGATCCTGGCCGCGACCTCCTACCTCTACTGGGCCCTGGCCAAGAACCTGGACCGCGAGGACGACGGGGTCCTTCAGGACCAGGTTCACATCCTTCAGGTCCTGCTCCACGAGCATCCCGAGGACTCGGCCGGCATCCGTCAGGAGGTCGAGGTGGAGTCCGGCGCGCGGAAGCACTCGCGCATCTACATCCGGATCCTGGACGAGGCCGGCGGGCTCTTGGCGGAGACGCCGGGCATGGGCCAGATGCTCCCGAAGGGGCTTTTCCCCGAGCCGTCGGAACTCGGGACCGGCAGGCAGCTCCGTCAGGCCTCGGAGTCGTTCCGGGTGATGGCCGCGCAGGCTTCCCTGGGAAACCGCCCGGGATCGCGGATCCTCCAGGTCGCCCTCGACCGCAAGGAAGAGGACAAGCTCCTCAGCCAGTTCCGCCGGCGAATTCTCCCGCTGCTCGCAGTCAGCCTGGTCGTCTGCGCGGTGGCCGGGTACCAGATCGCCCGGCGCGGGCTGCGGCCGATCGAGCGGATCTCCGACGCCGCCAGCCGCATCCGCTCGACCACGCTCCACGAGCGGCTTGCGGGCGGCGCGTTTCCGGCGGAGCTGGGGAGCCTGGCGCGCACCTTCAACGACATGCTCGACCGCCTTCAGGAGTCTTTCGACCGGCTCTCGCGCTTCTCCGCCGACATCGCCCACGAGCTCCG
>DATGFI010000179.1:0-11092 GCA_035309205.1 Planctomycetota bacterium
AAGCCCGAATTCGGCGCAAGGAAGCACTTTGGAAGGAATATGTCCTCCAACGTGAAGTGGACTATGCAGAAGTCCGAGCGCGCACTTCCGCCATTCGCGGGTACCTGGAGTCGGGCCATTGGACAGAAGCCGAAGTCGCGCTAGGCTCCCTTCGGGCGGGCAGAGGGGAAGGCGATTCCCTTCCCGAACGCATCAGGCAAGAACTCGAGACGATGGAGAAGGCGATCTCCTTGGGAAAGGCAAGCGATCGAGCCTCGGCGCTTTTGACCCAGGCTGAATCTGAATATTCCGCCGGACGCTACTCGGACGTCGAGCCCATCCTGGGGAAAGTCGCGGAATCCCTGGTTCATCTGCCCCGTAAAAGGGCGCCGGACCTCCATGACCGATATAAGAAACTATCGAAGCTTTTTGAAACCCAGAATCGATCGTTCGTCGAGCTTTTCGCAGCGCTCCGGGTCTTCGTCGAAAACATCGGGCAGGAGTACCACCGGCTTCATGAGCTTTATGGGGCCGGCCGTACGATTGAAGGTGCTCGGATTAAGGACGTCCTACGGAAGATTGATGCGGCCCGAAAGAATCTCGGGACGATCGACAGAGTGAAGGTCGGCCGCGCCGCTTACGAATCCACCCAGCGCCAACTGGACGAGCAGGAAATCGTCCTGCGTGATCTGGGGACCCGGCTTCCCAAGGTCGCGCCCCCGGAGGGTTAAGGCAGTGAAAGATGAAACCAAAATGCTGGGCCCTGGGCATGAGTTCGAGACCACGTCTTGGACGCTCGTGCGGTCGGTCGGGAATATGGAGGCGCTCGACACGCTCGTCCGACTGTACTGGAAGCCGCTCTACTTTTTCGTCCGGCAATACGGCTACCCCAACGAACCCGCTAAAGACATCGTACAGGACTTTCTGACCACCATGCTGGAGAAGGGAGCTCTCTCGAAAGCGGATCCGGAAAGGGGGCGCTTCCGGACCTTTCTGCTCGCCTCGATGACCAATTTTCTCAAGGATCATGCGAAGGCCGAGTCGAGACAGAAGCGAGGCGGGGGTCACAACCTTTTCTCGCTCGATTTCGCCAGGGGCGAAGAGGAGTTCACCCTCCAGGTTGCCAAGGGTGAGCGTCCGGAAGATCTGCTCAATCGGGCCTGGGCAAAGGAGCTTTGGAAGCAAGCCCTCGCCGATCTAAGGGGCAGTGAGCCGCATCTGGAAGCATTCCGCTTGTATTTGGCGGGAATTCCCTACAGTACCATCACCTCGCAAACGGGGCTGAGTGGCGAAGCTGCCAAGATGGTGGTGTACCGCATGAAAGCCCAGCTCCGCGACATCGTGGTCGGATACATCCGCCAGACCGTATCGAGCCCCGATGATTTGATGGGCGAAGTAGCGCACTTCATGTCACTTCTATCGAAAGAGGGGGGTGAGATCGCTTTCCGGGATGAGCCAGCCCCCTGAGCGGGCGACTTCCTGACCTCAACCCTTTTCCGCGCATGATCATCTCCGGCGCGTTGGCAAGGCGTTGCGGAAGCGGATATCTGGACTCATCGTGCCGAAGCGGGGAAACCCTCGCCAAGGCCCCAGCGTCGGGCGCAAGGATCCGGAAGCAAGGCGAACTCCGCCTCCGTGTACGAGCAAAGCCGGGGCCGACCCGGCCAGAAGGAGGAGACGCCAAACGTGGCGGCCGTGATCCGTCTACCGTTTCTCTCGAGGTTGAGGTCGCCGTGCTCTTGAAAGTGCGCCTAAAACCGCTACGAAGAGTGCCGCGCCCAGGATCGACCAGACAAGCGGGAAGGACTCTCCCCCGATGGTGACCACCAATATGCCGGGAAGGCTCAGAAGGCCGGCAATCCAGGAGCCCAGGAGCGCCCCGATAAATCCCAGCGCTATCGAAGCCAGGCACCCCCCGCGGGAGTATCCCGCCAGCGCCTGCCCGAGCCCGCCCGCCAGCCCAGCCACGCCAAGGAGCAGCAAGAATTGGAGAATTGTCATGGTCTATCCGCCGGGTGCCTGCGCGGCAATAAGCATGTAGTTTCTCTTGCCGTCGATATCCCGCTTTCACTCGTCGCGCGGGGTGCGCCATCATACCATAGACATCGGGGTCCAGATCCGCAGACCTCTGCCGATGTAACCTCGTTGCCCCGTTCGAAATGGGCTAAATGGATCACGCGATTTGCCAGTGTAGAATACGAAAACTGCGCAGGGAGAGACCTGCGAATCTTAAAGAAGGGAAACGCGATGCTCGACAAGAACGGAAGCAAGTTCAAAGACTATGCCCCTTTCATGTTGCGTCTGGGTCTGGGCATCATCTTCATCCTTGGTGGATCTCGCGGCTTGGCGCACCTGGGATCCTCACCGCCAATGTGGCATCTGGTGACTACCCTTGTTGAACTGGTAGGCGGTGTGTTTCTCATCATCGGTTTCTTGACCCGCTGGGCGGCCTTGTTCATGGGATGCCTCCTCCTCCTTTGGATCGTCCAGGGGCCGGGCTTTCGAGTCCTTCATGAAACCTACGATCACTTCTATCTGGCTTGCCTCGTGATGAGCGCGTCGATCTTCCTGTCTGGTCCGGGACGACCGAGCGTTGACTGTGGACGCGCGAAGTGATCGGAGTTCCTAAACAACAACCGGCCGGGGGTGCCTTGAAATAAGCTTCCGCGGATAGTCACGCTGAAAATTGGATCCCCCTCGATCAAAATACGGCGAAATGTCGTATATAAACCGTGATTGCTCTTACCGCTTCCTCTCGACCCCAGCGGGGCGTGCTGCCCATGCTATTTTTCATGTCCCGCACAACCGAACTAATTTGCATTAGCTCTCGGGCATGAGATAAACTAGAAGTGTTCTGACTCGTTCCACCGAGTGCCTCCGGCACCGGAATGAGTACCTTGAACCCTCCTAGTTCCCTTCTGAAGTGGTTTCTCGATCAGAACGGGATATTAAGGCGTTCGTCTCGAAATCCATCTTTGCCTTAAGGAGATCGAGATGGTGGAAGCTCGAAAGCCGCTCATCGTCTTCGGAGACCGACATCTCGAATGGAGTCTCCCACTCCGCAAACGACTCCTGCAACGCGGATTGAGGCTGGGCACGGCGGCCTCGGCCCAGAGCCTCCTGGAACTCGTCCGTCAGTCGCGGCCCGAACTCGTCGTCCTGGGAGAATCGCTCGACGAACTTGGAGGACGGCTGCTGGCGAGTCTCATCCACGAAGAAAGCCCTGATACCAGAATCATTTGCATTCTTTCGCCCCTGGACCCTCTGGGGGGCGAACCAGGACCTGACGGTAACGTCCTTTGTTCCATGAGCCGCCGGGCGTCCCCGGCGGAGTTCGCCGAAGTTATCGACCGAGTCTTGAACTGCGCCCCGCCTCGGACGCCACAGCAGGAGGCCCCGCTCGTCATCTGCGTGGACGACGACCGGCAGTTCCTGGACAGTCTCGCGCGCCTCATTCGGCGACAGGGATTCCGAGTGATGACGTATTCGGAGCCGGAACTTGCGCTTGAAGAACTTCCGCTCCTTAAACCCGATCTTCTGATCCTGGACGTGCTCATGCCCGGTCTCAGCGGCTTTGAAGTCCTGGACGAGATCCGCCGCTACTACCGCACGTCGCTTCCGGTCGTGCTGCTGAGCGCGCTCGATTCGGATGAGAAAATAGCCGAGGGGAAGGAGCTCGGAGCGGCCAGCTATCTCACCAAGCCCTGCGCTCCGGAGGCGCTTATGGAGATCCTGCGGAGTTTCCTGGCGCGTTCAGGGTCCGAACGCAAGGAGATGAAGACCCCGGGGTGGGTCTCGCGAGAGCCCGAAGGCGGAAAAGCCCGCTTCGGAGAAAGAGGTTCCAGAACCCCGAAGCGGCCTTAGGCCATCGGGGGAATCTCACTCGAAGGACAGGAGGTCTCGAATGTCCGTAGAAGAGCATGGCCTGCTTGGACCCTTGAGTCTCTCGGCGCAGGATGTCGTCGTGTGCCTGAACGAACATCCATCCGTTCTTTCCGCTCCCAAGCCGCCCTTTCACAGAGATCCCCATGAGTGGAGGAACATCATGAGTGACGCCGCTGCGATTGTCGAGTCTTCGGCGCCTAAGCCGGGGGCCTCGGTGCTGTTCGTGGATGACGAGCCCGAGGTGCTGGCGGCTCTCCGGCGGGTCTTTCACGGGGAGCCTTACGATGTAGTGACCGCCAATGACGGCGCGACCGCGCTGGATTACCTGGACCGGTATCCTGTTCGCGTCGTCATGGCCGACGAGCGCATGCCCGGGATGAGCGGATCGGAGCTGCTCGGGGAAGTCCGTCGCCGATGGCCTCGGATCGGGCGGGTCATCCTGACGGGGCATCCCGGGTGTGATGTCATGATTCGGGGCCTCGAGGAGGCCGTCGACTTTCTCCTCTACAAACCTTGGGACGATCAGGCACTCAAGCGAACCATCTTACGGTTGGTAGAAGTAGTGGAGCGGACGAGTTCCGGAGATCCGGCAGAGAGCGCCGAAAACTCCGCCATCGACCTCGGCGGCGAAGGAGGATAGCAGATGAGGCAACTCGAGGAGCGTCATGTCGTCGTGTTTGTCGATGACGAACCCGAGGTTCTCTCGGCCTTGAAACGATCCTTGAGACGGGAACCCTACCAGGTCCTCACGACGAGCCGCCCCCAGGAGGCGCTCCGGTGGGTCCGGACGCGCAATGTGAGCGCCGTCGTGAGCGATGAGCGGATGCCGGAAATGACCGGCACGGAGCTTCTGGCCAAGATTGCCAAGCGGTCCCCGGCAACGGCCCGAATCATTCTAACGGCGTACGCCGCACCGACCGCACAGGTCCCGCAGCTGCGGTACTCGATCGAATGCCTGATCGGTAAACCGTGGGACGACGCCATGCTCCGGCGCACGCTCCGCGACTTCCTTTCGGAGCGGGAGAGGGAAGATCCCAGTCGTTTCGAACGGTAGGAGGTATGCCATGATGATCACACAGACGGCGAAAGAACTGGTCCGGTCCAGGGTCGGCCTGCCGACAGTCCTCCTGATAGACGACGATCTAGGGACCCTGGGGGCGCTTCGCCGGGCGCTTCGGAATGAGCCCTACGACCTGATCTTCACGGACGATCCGTACCAAGCGCTGGACTGGATCAAAAGCAGGGAGATTCACCTGATCATCACCGATGAGTTCATGCCGGCCATGCTCGGAACCGAACTGCTCGAGGCGGTCCGGCAACGGTCCGCGGGCACGGGGAAGGTTCTCCTCACGGGATACCCGAACCCCACGGTGATGTACCGAGGATGCCAGCAGAAGGTGGACCGCATGCTTGCCAAACCCTGGAACGACGATGAATTACGCGAAGCCGCGCGGTACATCCTGGGGGCACGCGGCCACGGCATCCCGGAGGCGCTCCTGGGCAACACCCTCCCCGATGGGGATGTGCCAGAGACGCCTCCGGATGGCGCCGACTGATCGATAGGAGATGCGTGCGGAAGGGAAACCCAGCGTGAATCCCCAGTGATGAGGATGAACTGTTGCGGTTGAGACTTTCCGTAGTTGTCTCTGCCGATGCTTAGTGCTTCGTAGGGCTTGGCTCCTAGGTGGATTTCAAGGTGAGGTGACGTATGTCATTTACCCGACCACATTCCGCCGGTGTCCAAGCCCCCCGGGAAACCGAGAAGCCCGTGGTGCTGTGCGTCGACGAGGACGGCGCCGTGCTTTCTTCGCTCCGACGACTCTTTCGGGGGGAGCCTTATGAGGTGGTCACGACGTCGAGCCCGGGCCAAGCCCTGGCGTGTCTTCGCCGTCGCCCGGTTGCGGTGATCATCTCGGACGAACAATGCCCGGGACGACGGGCTCGGAACTCCTGTCCGAAGTCCGCGCACGCTGGCCCTGGATTGGCAGGGTCATCTTGACAGCATACCCGGGCCACGAAGTCATGATCCGGGGTCCTCGGGCGGCGATCGACTTCCTGCTCCATAAGCCTTGTGACGGAGAGTCGGCTCTCCGGCGCGAATCCCACCGGATACTTGGCCCCGGGGAGGGCATCGGCGGGGTAGAGTGTTTGCGTCAGCACGGCCAGATTTCCCTGGTGAGGCTGATCACTTCAGAGAAGGATGGGCGACCCATAATCTTCCTCAGGAGGTGTCGTATGGTGGCCAAAATACCGGTTGTTCTCTTCGCCGACCGTGATCTTTCCTGGAGCCGGGAGGTCCGGATCCAATTGCGCCGCCGCGGGGCCGAGGTCCGGATGGCGTCCTCGGTCGAGGAGGCCCAGAAACAGGCCGCGGAGGCAGCCCCGGACCTGCTTATTCTCGACGACGATCTGGAGGGACGCGGGACCCGGGATCTCGTCGAACTCTTCCGAGAGGCGCTCCCGGCGGCGGAGGTGATCCTCCTTGAATCCCAGGCTCCCGGAATTCCTAGGGGAACCGGCCAGGGACTTTTCTTTTCCGGTGCGAAGCCGATTTCTCCGACGATGCTGCTTGAACTGGCCGGGTCGGCGCTCGAGGGCCGGATCACGGACGAACCCCGAAACGGAGTATCGCTCAAGCGGAGCACCGTCCTCTGCGTCGACGATGACCCCAGATACCTCCGGTCGGTGTCCCGGTTCCTGGACAGGCACGGTTACGACGTCTCAACCTTCGAGACTGCGGAAGCGGCCCTTGGAGCACTCCCGCGGCTGAAGCCGGATCTGGCCCTCATCGACATGATGATGCCGGGAATGGGAGGTCTCGACCTTGCCCGGGAAATCCGGGAGTCCACGCGGGGCAGGATCCCCGTCGTTTTCGTGACGGCGCTCGATTCCGAAGAGGCCATTTATAAGAGTCATGAACACGGCGGAGCGTTCCTGATCGGCAAGTCGGAACAACCACAGAAGGTGCTGGACGTCGTGGATTACTTCGCGGGCGATCTGGACGAGTCGGAGCGAGAGTTGATCAAACATCAGCTCTAAAAGGTCGACGAACCCATCTGAGGAGGACCTATGCAGGCACCGGCAGGTACGCCAGAGGGGAACGCCAAGCGGGCCGCCATCCTGGTCGTCGACGACCGCCCGGATGGACTGCGGGCCTTGTCCGCGGTTCTGGAAGATCTGGGGGAGCGGATCGTGACGGCTTCTTCGGGACAGGAAGCCCTCCGGCTTTCCCTCAAAGAGGAATTCGCCGTCGTCCTTCTCGATGTCCGGATGCCGGAGATGGACGGGTTCGAGACGGCGTCGTTCCTGCGTTCGCGTGAGAAGACCCGGCATACGCCGATCATCTTCGTCACCGGCCTTGACGAGAGCCCCGAGAACATCGAGCGGGGCTACGCCGTAGGCGCCGTCGATTGCCTCTTCAAACCCTTCTTACCGGAAGTGCTGCGCTCCAAGGTCCGCTTCTTCTTGGATCTCTACCGGAAGGGCGAGGAGCTGATGAGGGCGAATGAACGGCTGAAATGCGAGATGGCCGAGCGCGAGCGCGCGGAGACGGAACGGGACCGGGCGCAGGCAGAACTGCTTCAAGGCCAGAAGCTGCAGGCGACGGGTCAGTTGGCAGCCGGCATTGCGCACGAGATCAACAATCCCACGAGCTACATCCTCTCGAATCTCTCGACGGTCCGCGGGTACCTGGAGGAACTGGGACAGCATCTCCGGGGGGAGGGGGAGGAGGCGCTGCCGCCGTCAGCCCTGGAGGGCAAGGCCGCCATGACCGCAGCGCGTCCGGGCAAGCTCGAAAAGAAGGACCTGGAATTTCTCCTTCAGGATTTCGACAGCGCCATTGCCGACTGCCAAAAGGGAGCGGAGCGCATCCGCAACATCGTGCGGGGACTTCGGGAGTTCGTCCATCCCGACGAGGCGCTCCTGCGCGAGGTGGACATCCGCAAGCTCCTGGAGAACTCGCTTGAACTGTGTTCGAACGAGCTCAAATACAACGTTACGCTCCATCGAGTCTTCGAGAATCTCCCTTCGGTGACCTGCTTCCCGGTCCAGATCGAACAGGTGTTCGTGAATCTCCTGGTGAACGCGGCCCAGGCCATGGGGGGGAAGAAGGGGGAGATCTTCTTAAGCGCCGCCCCCGAGGTCGGGGGGGTCGTCGTGTCGGTACGGGATACGGGGCCGGGAATATCCAGCGAGAATTTGGGAAAGGTGTTTCTCCCGTTCTTCACGACGAAACCGGTGGGGAAGGGGACCGGACTGGGTTTGCATGTCGCCTACAAGATCGTTCAGGCCCACGGAGGGCGCCTCGAGGCCCGCTCCGAGGAAGGAAGGGGAGCGGAGTTTCTGGTCCATCTGCCAATCAAAGCCATAACCCCGTCGGTGGCGAAGACCTGAGGAGGGCACGAGCATGAGCGATCCTGCCGAAGTCCCGGTCGTGGTCTGCGTCGACGACGAGCCGGCGATACTCGCGGCTTTACAGCGCCTGCTCCGAAGGGAGCCCTACCAGGTGTTGACGACGGAGAACCCGGAGGAGGCGATGACCTTGATTCTCGAGAAAAAGGCGAGCCTGGTGATCGCGGACCAGCGGATGCCGGCAATGTCAGGGCTGGAGCTCCTCGAACAGGTGAGGGCGTGTTCCCCCTCGACGGTTCGCGTGATGCTTTCAGGTCAGTCGGATCTGACAGGGATCCTCAAGAGGAAGCGAATCGAGGCGATCGAATGGATGCTTCGCAAGCCCTGGGACGGGCAGGAAGTGAAAACAACTCTTCGAGGGCTCCTCTCGCGGAGGGAAAAGCTGACCAAGGCAGACAGGCCGCAGGGCTGAGCGCCCCGGAGGGTTCAGGATACGCGACGCAGTTCCCCCATCGCCTCGAGAAACGCATTCACACATCCCGATTGGTCACGGATTTCGATGGGAAGCTCCAGCCAGGCAACGGTCCGGGCCAGATCCTTGAGCAAGCGGGCGAGGGAGTCCTTGAGGAGGAGGACATTGTCGAGCACGATGCAGGCTCGTGTTCCGGCAGGGGCGCGGCGGCAGGCGGGCACGATTTCCGCCAGCACGAGTCCCGCTTCCAGTCCATTGCAATCGACGCGGATCTCGATCACCCTTGGAGGGGCTCCCATCGGTCGTTCGCCGCCTCGGTCGGTCTGGGAGAGCAAGTCCCGGATCGTGGCTTTGAGAGCACCGTTCTCCCAGGGTTTCGCGATGAGACGCTCGAGGCGAAGTCCCGAGCGCCCGACGATGACCGCCGTATCGGGAAATCCGGAGAGGATGACCCCCCTCGTCTCGGGGGTACGCTCCCGGAGAAGGATCAGGAGTTCCGTCCCGCTCATTTCCGGCATCCGCTGGTCGGCGATCACGAGATCGAGTATGCGGGTCCGGGCCCACTCCAGAACCTGGCTCGGGCTATCGGTGGAGAGCAGTTCGTAGGCTTCGCGCCGGAGCAGGCGGCCGAGCGACCGGAGGATTTCGGGGTCGTCGTCAACGATGGCCACGACGGGCCGGTGAATCGGTTTCGGAGATTCCATCGTTCCTCCTGTGCATACTATATGTACGACGGCGTTTGCTGAAAATCACAGGAATTCGAGCAGCCTTATTCAGGGATGAGGCCCCTGGGGTGCTGAAGGAGAGAAGGAACCTCTCCACATCGGAACATCCACAACTAAATATGGGAAGCCCAATCAGTCAGATCCAAGGGAGTCGTGCTGGTGACGAAATGGTGAAGAATTGTGGCGTAACAAATACCTCTGTATCAGGATCTCGCAATCGGGGTGGGTCCGCAATCGAAGCTGCGATGAACCTCTCGGCTGAGGCGCGAGTAACCGGTCCGAAGTAGGAGAATCTCGTTGCTGCAACCTGCCAAGCCGCGGGTCCTCATTGTCGATGACCATCCGACAAATCGTCTGGCGTATACCACCCTTTTGGAGCCAAGCTACTCCGTAGTCGCTGCGGAAACCGGACAGCAGGCTCTTGAGCTGACTCTCCGGGATGGGTATGCCGTGATTCTTCTCGATGTCAGGATGCCTGGCATGGACGGATTCGAAGTTGCTGAGCTGCTTCGAAAGCGCGAACGAACCTCTCATACTCCCATTGTCTTCTTATCCGCCTTCGACCAGACCGCGGAGCAGGCTAAAAAGGGCTATCAAGTCGGTGCTACGGACTTCCTCTTCAGCCCTATCGACGGGGAGCTTCTCAAATTCAAAGTGGCGACCTACGTCCAGATCTACTTGAGAAACGAGTCCCTGCGACTCCAGCTCCATCAACTCCAGGATTCTCTTCGCGCTTTGCAGGAGGATATTGGGGATACGATCAGCGAGCAGGTCCACCGACGGATCAATGCTCCTGAAAGGCAAGTCGAGGAGTTCAAGCGGGAGTTGGGGTCGTTAAAGGTCTAGCGAGATCCCGTTCTTCGGACCGCAATCAGGGGATCCGTCGCTCCGGGTTCCGCCACATTGAAAGAGGTTCTTGATACAACGACCTACTCCATTAGCGGAAGTCCGAAGATCCCGATTGCTTTCCCTCGACGTAGCTGTGGAGTGACTCCCAGAATGCCCGGCAAGTGGGATAGCGATCGTCGGGTCGCTTCGCCAGCGCCTTTATGCAAATCGCTTCCAGGAGAGGATCGAGTTGCTCGTTCCCCTCACCCTCGCGGTTTCCGTAGTACTCCGATAAAACCTCGGAGGGAGGAACGATCGAGCAGCTCTTCATGGTGAGGCGGAACCGGTGGTATTCGGACCCCTGGAGCGCTTCGACCAAGTCTCGATATTCCGTCACCACGGATCGAATTTCGGGGACGAGTTCCCCCGCGGGCTTGTAGAGCAGTCCTTCGACGCAGAAATCTGGACCTGCCTGACTGCTCAGGTCTCCCAGCAATTGGGTTTTCCTCGTTTCAAGACTCTGAGGATCGAGCCACGGCTGGCGATATTGCGGCTTGCACCCGGTCAGGAGGAAGTAGAGGACGGCGCCCAGGCCGAAGATGTCGGCCCGATGATCAACCGACCGCGGAGTCAGTCCCTGCTCGGGGGCCATGTAGTACGGAGTTCCCATGATCGACTCTTGGGTTCCGTTCCCCTCAAGCTTGGACAGCTGCTCGAGGACGTGAAGGTTGAACACGCCGGTTTCATTGGCATCCGGCGTCAAAAACTTGGCCAGTCCCAGGTCTGTCACATAGACATCCCCATAAGGGCCGATCAGAATGTTCGAGGGCTTGAGGTCGCGGTGGATGAT
>DATGFI010000180.1:0-3029 GCA_035309205.1 Planctomycetota bacterium
AACCTGCGGCAAGTGCCACAAGGAGAATCACTCCAGTTGGACGAAGCATCCCCACAGCCGGATGAACATGCTGGCCGGCGACCAGACTGTCGTGGGTGACTTCTCCGGAACGCGGCTTTCCTACGCGGACGGCGAAGTGGTCTTCCGCAAGGAGGCGGACCAGTTCCTGATGGAGTACCTTCGGGGGGGGAAGCGGATCCGGACTTTCAGGGTGACGCGGACGATCGGCTGGCGCTATCTTCAGGAATACGTAGGCGTCCAGACCCAAGGACCCGAGCCTGCGGGCGACGACCTGTACACCAAGGAATGCCGCCTCAAATTCGGATATGTCCTCAAGGCCCGGAAATGGCTTCCTCAGAGCTATCTGGACTCGCCGTATGACGGATCGGAGTACAAGGAGGACGGCCGACTACGTTACGACCCGTTCGATCCGGAGCGCACCCCCTTCAACAATCGATGCATCCATTGTCACAACACCTATCCCTACGAGCTTCGCCTCTACACGGACGACCGCTTGCAGGGATTTGCGCCCGCTCCCAGCCGGATGACCGACGCATTGCTTAAGACGAGGCCGAGCTACCTCGAGCAGCGCCACAATCCGTCTCTTCCCCCGAAATCTCTGGTCACCGTCGGGATCAGCTGCGAAAGCTGCCATTTCGGAGGCCGAGAACATGCCCAGGACCCCAGGAAGGCGGTACGGTTCGTGCCGACGCACCCGGAGCTGGCGGGATGGACGCCCGATCCCCAGAATGCCCGCAAGAATCCCGCCATCGTGAACTCCCTCTGCAGGCAATGCCACTTCTCGGGCTCCTCGGCCTGGGCCGACGGGTCGGCGGTGCTCAACTCCATGGAGTCGATCGAACAGGATCGTGGCGCCTGCAAGAGCCAGATTCGCTGCATCGATTGCCACAATCCTCACGTCCGGGGCCCGGACGCCGGGGCTCCCGACCGCAAGGAGCACGTGGCCGCCTGCGTGGGGTGCCACACCAAGCTACAGTCGCCGGCGGCTTCTCAAGCTCACGGACGTCACGATCCGAAATCCGCTTCCTGCCTCGACTGCCACATGCCGCGAATCGTTCACGGATTCGACGAAATGAACCGGACCCATCGGATTTCTTCGCCGACCGAAAAGGGAATCCTGGAGAGCGGCATGCCCAATGCCTGCAATCTATGCCATCTCGATCGATCGCTTGCCTGGACGAGAGACGCCCTGGCCCAAGGCTGGGGGAAGCGCATTGTGCTCCCGGACTATCTTGAGGAGTACTTCGGAGCCGGCCATCGTTCGCCGGCCGGTGAGGCCTGGCTTGCCCAGCCGATCGGCATGCAAAGGGTGGTTGCCGGAGCCGCGTATGCCCGGTCGCCCCTGGGAAAGCGGGCGCTGCCGGGACTCCTGAAGTCCCTGGAAGAGCCCAATGCGTATGTTCGGGCCAGATCGCTCCAGAATGTCGAACGGGTGCTGGGCAGGAGCCTGGATGAAAAGGAATACAACCTGACCGGCCCTCCGGAGGAACGAAGGCAGCAGGTGCAACGCCTGCTGAAGCAGTACTCCGACTGACGATTCCCTCCGCTCGCGGGAGCCGGGGCAGCGGATGGCCTGAGAGGCCTTCGCTTTCCGGCGTCGGGACTGGTGGGCACGACCGGACTGGAATCGGCGAAGGACCGCATGTCGAAGCCGCAGAATCAGCCTAGGGAGTGCGCTCCACCTGGGCTACAAGATCCTGAATGGCCTGATGATATTCAGCTTCATGGACGGAGAGGAACCGGCCATGACCGCCTCCGCGCACGGAGACGAGCTTCGCGTGCGAAGCAATGGCCTCCCGCATGGATCGGACTTCCTCGATCCGCGCGTAGCGGTCGTCGTCGGTCGCAAAGAATGTGACCGGAACGGTCTGGGGAATATCCTGGAGGTGTTCGGCGGGACGGATTTTCGTGAGGCTGAGGGGAAGAAAGGCCGGGCTCCACAGGAGGAGGCCGGCGTAGGCCCCCTCGGTAAGGGGAGGGAACAGGTATCGATCACAGCGATTCCAGACAGCCGTATCCAGCCCGTCGTACGGTGCGGCAAGAAGGTATCCCTTCACGCGTCCGGCGCAATCCTTTGCCGCGAAAAGCGCCGCCGCAGCCCCGAGAGATTCGCCGACCAGGACGATGGGTCGGCCCGGCCGCTCCTGCTCGAGGTAGGCGACTGCGGCCTTAACGTCTTCCCGGGCGCTATATCCAAAGTCGTTCGTTCCGCCCTGGGAATCCCCATGGGCGCGCATCGAAATGGCCAGGACTCCCCAGCCCTCGCGCTCTAGGAACGGAATCAGCTTCGCGAAGGAGGACCGGGAGGCCCCATTCCCGTGCAGAAGGAGCAGCACGGGGCGATTCCCGGCGCCGCGGCTCAGCCAGGCTCCAAGTTCGATGCCATCGGCAGTCATCAGTCGATGCTCCTCCAAGGCGGTCGAAGCGACCTTGGAGAGCGGCTCGGAGAACGGCGCCTGGGGTCTCCCCGTCAGCTTCCAGGCCGCCGCGCCCGATGCCGAAACCCAGATCAAAGCGACGCCTCCGAAGATGGCCAGGAGGAGCCGTCGCCATTTTCTCGGACCTGGTCGGGCGACCTGGGGGTTCCCGCTTGGATGCACGATTCTAGGATAACCCGATCTCGCGATGCCGGCCTGCGGATTTCGGGATGCAGGCAAGCACCTTTCGCAGGTGGGTCGGGACTCCCTCGTTTCCGTTCATCGCGATCCTGAAACTCGGACCGTCTTCCCCTTCCGACGGATCGGGATTCCGGCGGTCAATGGTGGTTCAGGACCAGGAGCGCAATTCCGCCGGCCGCCGCGCCTGCGGCCAGGATGAAGGTGAGGACGGTCACAAAGATCGCCACTCCCCGGCCGCTCACGCGGAGGAACGTATAAGTCTGGCCGCTGTCGTCGACCGTCGCGGCTTGAAACGTGGGACCGACTTTTTGGCTGATGTCGACGGCAAAGCTGATCCCCATGATGACGAGAGCCGCCGCGACGACGAACAGGAAAATCGCACCACCGATC